>NZ_JBFAYB010000023.1:49452-89048 GCF_040681075.1 Streptomyces sp. NPDC051907
GGGTTTCCCGCGGGGCGCTGCCCCGGACCCCGCGCCTCAATCGCCGGCGGGGCTTAAGTACCCGCCTCAAACGCCGGCGAGGCTTAGGTTGCGGCTCAAGCACCGGCGAGGCTGAAATGCCCGCCCCAAACGCCGGCGGGGCTGAATAGGGCTGAAGCAAACGGGCTACTCCACGATCGCCATCTCGCGTGCCGTGTTGTTCAGGCGCTTCCCGCCGTCCTCCGTCACCGTCACGATGTCCTCGATGCGGACGCCGAAGCGGCCCGGGAGGTAGATGCCCGGCTCCACCGAGAAGCACATGCCCGGGACCATCTCCAGCTCCTCGCCCTCGATCATGTAGGGCGGCTCGTGGGTGGTGACGCCGATGCCGTGGCCCGTGCGGTGGATGAACAGGTCGCCGTAGCCCGCCTCCTCGATGATCTCGCGCGCCGCGCGGTCCACCTCCTGGCAGGCCGCCCCGGGCTTCACCGCGTCGACTCCGGCCTGCTGCGCCTCGCGGACGACCTCGTGGATGTGCTGCTCCGCCGGGGTGGGGTCGCCGACGTGGACGGTGCGGGAGGTGTCGGAGCCGTAGCCGTCCTTGAGGCCGCCGAAGTCGAGGACGACCATGTCGCCCTGCTCGATGGTCCGCTCGCCCGCCTCGTGGTGCGGATTGGCGCCGTTCGGGCCGGAGCCGACGACCGTGAAGTCCACCTGCGAGTGGCCGAACTGCCGTAGCAGCGCGGCGAGGTCGGCGGCGACGTCCGACTCCCTGCGGCCGGAGAAGCGGACCTTGAGGATCTCCTCGTACGTCGCGTCCGCGGCCGCGCCCGCCGCGGCCAGCCGCTCCAGCTCGTGCGCGTCCTTCACCGCGCGCAGCATGGGCAGCGCCTCGGTCAGCGCGACGTACGACGTGCCCGGCAGCGCCTGCTGGAGGCCGAGCAGGTGCAGGGCCCAGGTGTTGTCGCTGACGCCGAAGCGGCCGCCCGCGTCCAGGAGCGGCGCGGTTGCGGCGTACGGGTCCTTGGCGTCGGTCCAGTCGCGCAGGGTCAGCGCGGGCGCGCCGACGGCGTGCTCGGCGTCCGCGGCCTCCAGGGCGGGGACGACGAGGACCGGGTCCCGCCCGGCGGCGAGCACGAGCACGGTGAGCCGCTCGGTGACGGCGGTCGGCCGGTAGCCGGTGAGATGCACCAGGTCGGGGCCGGGCGCGATCAGCAGTCCCGCGAGCCCCGCGTCGGCGGCGGCCTCGGCTGCGCGGGCCATCCGGGCCCGGTAGTCGTCGGCGGTGAAGGGAGCGGGCGTCGTGGACATGGGGCCTCCTCGTCAACGGGATCATCCTGCCCGCAGGGGCGCCCGGACGCGAGCCCAGCCCCCCGCCGGGGATTCTCAGTCCTCTTCGTCCGCCACCAGACGCTCCAACAGCTCCTGGAACTCGTCGCCGACCACGATCCGCAGGCCCTCGCCGTCCTCCTCGCGGTCGCTGAGCTGGGTGAGCGTGCCGTCGTGCCACCAGTAGACGTACGGACTGATCGCCCCGGGCGTGTCCTCGAAGCCGGTGGCGGCGAAGGACGCCATGGCGTTCAGCGCGGGGATCATCGTGGTGTCGTGGATGGCGTGGAAGGCGAGCTGGTGCCGGAAGGGCATCGCGACCAGCGCGCCGTCGGCGGGGAGCTCCTGGCCGAGCACCTGGCGTACGACGCTGTCCAGCGTCAGGACCCGGCTCGCGGTGAAGAACGAGTCGCCGAGGACCACCTCGAAGCGCATGCCGCCGGTGTCCTTGACGGTCTCATGGGCCTCCAGGGGCAGGCCCCTGAGGTTGTACAGCGCCTGCTCGCGCAGGTAGTCGAGGTCGCCGAGCGGTTCGAGGGCCTCGTCGGTGAGCATCATGACGCTCTCGGGGAGGTCGAGCGCGAGGATCTCGAACAGGCCGGGCGCGAGGGGCCTCGCGTAGACGAAGTGCTCGGAGTTGAGCCCGTCCGCGCCGACGACCCGAGGGTAGAGCTGTGCGCGGATCTGCTCGGCCGGCAGCGTGTCCAGCGCGGACGGCGCCTCCATGGTGCGCAGCACCATGCCGACGTGCTGGCGGACGAGTTCGGGCCAGGACCGCGGCCCGCGGTCGTCGTTGTGGCAGACGGCGGCGAGGTTGCCGAGCCCGAACTGACGGCCCGCGCTGTCGGACACCACGTCCGCGTAGACGGTCACCTCCAGGCCCTGCTCGGCGAACGCCTCGCGCACCTGGCCGCGGAAGCGCGCCCCCTCCTCGACCGAGAAGAAGGAGAACTCGGGGTCCCGGGGCGCATCGCGTCCGTCGCGCTTCGGCCCTCGCCGGAACAGCCCCACGTCGCCCGCCTTCCGCCCGCATGCCGGTTCTGGTGCCAGGACCTTGAGCGTACCCATCGCCGATGAACGCAGTCAGAGCGCGGGGCATCGGCGGACGGCGGCGCCGTGGCATCGCGCGAAGACGTCGGCGACTCCAGGACATCCGCACGACGCCAGGACATCCGCACGACGAGGTCCGCGGCGCTAGGACATCGGCACGACGAGGTCGGCGCGGCCTCGGCCGCGGGCGACGAGCCGGGCGTTCGCCTCGTCGGAGTCCTGGACCCAGCGCTCCGCGTACGGCCGCTCCTTCCCGAACCGCACATGCCGGTCGACCAGCCGGCGCACCCGCACCTCGGCGTCGAGCTCCAGGAACCAGACCTCGTCGATGAGCGGGCGGACCTGCGCCCAGGGGCCCTCGTCGTGGAGGAGGTAGTTCCCCTCGGTGACGACGAGCGGGACGCCGGGCGCGACCGGGATGCTGCCCGCCACCGGCTCTTCGAGGGCGCGGTCGAAGGCGGGGGCGTACGCCGTCGCGTCGGCTGCCCGCAGACGGGTGAGCAGAGCCGCGTAACCGGCGGCGTCGAAGGTGTCCGGCGCGCCCTTGCGGTGGGCGCGGCCGAGGCGTACGAGCTCGGCCTGGGCGAGGTGGAAGCCGTCCATGGGGACGAGGACGGCGAGGCCGTCGAGCGCGTCGACCAGGCGGGCGGCGAGGGTGGACTTGCCCGCGCCGGGCGCCCCGGCGAGGCCCAGGATGCGGCGGCGGCCGGGCACGGCGAGCGCGCGGGCGCGGTCCACGAGGTGCGGCGGGGGCGGCTGGGCGGTCATGCGACGCATTGTTCCACTGCGTTGATCCCCGCTGGTCATACGTATAACGTGGTGTCTATGTCGTTCATCGCTCTGGTCACCCTCGTCGTCCGCGACTACGACGAGGCCATCGCCTTCTACACCGACGCCCTCGGCTTCGAGCTGGTCGAGGACACCGATCGCGGCGACGGCAGCCGCTGGGTGGTGGTGCGCCCGTCCGGGGCGGGCGCCGGCTCGGCGCTGCTGCTGGCCCGCGCCAAGAACGAGGCCGAGCGCGGACGCGTCGGCGCGCAGACGGGCGGCCGGGTCGGCTTCTTCCTGCACACCGAGGACTTCGCGCGCGACCACGCCAGGATGACCGCGGCGGGCGTCCGCTTCCTGGAGGAGCCGCGGCACGAGACGTACGGCTCGGTCGCCGTCTTCGAGGACCTGTACGGCAACCGCTGGGACCTGCTCCAGCCCGCGTGACGCGCGGCGGGCGCCCCGCGTACGGCCCCGAAGGCCGGCCCCCTGCCGCGGATGCGGCGGGGACCGGCCTTCGCCGGCTCACGCGTCAGGAGTCTGGCTCCCTGGGAGGCCCAAAGCCCTCGGGCGTTCAGCTCTCGG
Source organism: Streptomyces sp. NPDC051907 (assembly GCF_040681075.1). Lineage (NCBI taxonomy): Bacteria > Bacillati > Actinomycetota > Actinomycetes > Kitasatosporales > Streptomycetaceae > Streptomyces > Streptomyces sp. NPDC051907. The sequence goes on from NZ_JBFAYB010000023.1 coordinate 53,164, forward strand.
GCGTCACGCCTCCGGCGCCAGGCGCAGCGAGATGCTGTTGATGCAGTACCGCTGGTCCGTCGGGGTCGGGTACCCCTCGCCCTCGAAGACGTGCCCCAGGTGCGATCCGCAGCGCGCGCAGCGGACCTCCGTGCGCTGCATGCCGTGGGAGCGGTCCTCGATCAGCTCGACCGCGTCCGTGTCCTTCGGGTCGTAGAAGGACGGCCAGCCGCAGTGCGAGTCGAACTTCGCCTCGGAGCGGAACAGCTCGGCGCCGCACGCCCGGCAGGAGTAGACCCCGGGCGTCTTGGTGTCCGTGTACTCGCCGACGAACGCCGGCTCGGTGCCGGCCTGGCGCAGCACCTGGTACTCCGCCGGGGACAGCTCCTCGCGCCACTGCTCGTCGGGCTTCTCGACGTCGTACGGCATGTGATTCGGCTCCTTCAGGTCTACCGGCCGGACAGGCGGGCCAGGATGACGGGACCGAGGTCCGTGACGTCGCCCGCGCCCATCGTGAGAACGACGTCGCCGGGCTTGGCCATTCCCCAGACGACGTCGGCGACGTTCGTCCGGTCGTGGACGGCCGTGACGTTCGCGCCCGCCGCGCGGGCCGCGTCGATGATCAGGCCGCTGGTGACGCCCGGGATCGGGTCCTCGCGGGCCGGGTAGACGTCCAGGACCACGGAGGAGTCCGCGAGCGCGAGGGCCTCGCCCATCTCCTTGCCCAGCTCCTGGGTGCGGGAGAAGAGGTGGGGCTGGAAGACGACCAGCAGCCGGGCGTCGGCCGCGGCGCCGCGCATCGCCTCGAGGTCGGCGGTCATCTCGGTCGGGTGGTGCGCGTAGGAGTCGATGACCTGGACGCCGGCGGCCTCGCCCTTCAGCTGGAGGCGGCGCTTGACGCCGGTGTACTTGCCGATGGCCGACGCGAGGTTGTGCGCGGGGATCCCGAGGGCGACGCCCGCGGCGAGGGCGGCGACGGCGTTGTGGGCGTAGTGCCGGCCGGGGACCGAGACGGTGAAGGTCAGGAAGCGGCCGTCCAGCACGACGGTGACCTCGCTGGTCAGCCCGCGCGGGGTGACCTTGTGGACGCGTACGTCCGCCCCCTCGGCGTCGCCGTAGGTGACGACCTTGAGCGTGGTCAGCTCGCGCACCTTGGCGGTCAGCTCGACGGCGCCCGGCTGGTCCGCCGAGATCACCAGCGTGCCGCCCGGCACGACCTTGCCGACGAAGGTCTCGAACGAGTCGTAGATCTCGTCCATCGAGGCGTAGTTGGCGTGGTGGTCCAGCTCGACGTTGAGGACGATCGCGACCTCGGGGGCGTACTTGTGGAAGCTGCGGTCGCTTTCGTCGGCCTCGGCGACGAAGATGTCGCCCTCGCCGTGGCGGGCGTTCGTCCCCGGCCCCTCGAGGTCGCCGCCGATGGCGTACGACGGGTCGACGCCCAGCTCGGTCAGGGCCACGGCCAGCATGGAGGTCGTGGTGGTCTTGCCGTGGGTGCCGGCGACGGCGATCGAGCGGCGGCCGGTCATCAGGGAGGCCAGCGCGTCGGAGCGGTGGAGGACCGGGATGGAGAGCTCGGCGGCGCGCGCCAGCTCGGGGTTGTCGGCGCGGATGGCGCTGGAGACGACGACGCAGCTGGCGTCGGCCGCCAGATGCTCGGCCGCGTGGCCGATGCAGACGGTCACGCCGAGCGCGCGCAGGGCGTCGGCGGTCGGCGACTCCTTGGCGTCGCTGCCCGCGACCTTCGCGCCGCGCTGGGCGAGGATCTTCGCGATGCCCGACATCCCGGCGCCGCCGATGCCGATGAAGTGCGGGCGTTCCATGGCGCTAGGGACGGCGGGTGCCATGCGTGTGTCTCCCCAAGATGTACGAGCCAAGATGTACGAACAAGTTGTACGAGCAAGATGTGCGAGCAAGATCTACGTGCCGCACGTAGGCGTACGAGCACGGGCGCCGGTCCCCGGCGGCAGTGCGCGTCCGCGTATGTGCGAGGGTCCAGCCTATTCGCTGTGCGCGAAGAGCTTGAGCACCGGGACGCCGACCTTGTGGCGCGCCCGCGAGGCCCAGTCCCGGTGGAAGAACTCCTCCACGTAGTGCGGCTCGGTCAGGACGATCACCTCGTCGGCGTCCGACTCGTCCACCACGGCCTTCATCTTGTCCAGCGGATGGTCCTCGACGACCTGGCCCACGGCCTCGCAGCCGGCGGCCCGCAGCAGGGCCAGCGAGTGCTCCAGGGCGCGGTCGGCGAGGGGCTTGGCCGCCTGGCCCGCGGGCTCCTCGCCCTCGCGGACCGCGTCCTTCAGCTCGCCGATCGCCACGTCGTCGATGGCGCGCAGCAGTACGTCTGCCTGGTCTCCGCGGGGCTGCATCAGCACGACGAACGACACGCCCTCGGCCCCGTGCAGAGTCGTGACGAATTCCACGTCTTCCGACGTCAGGGGCTTCTCGATCATCAATACGCTTGTGAACACGTCAGGAGCCCTTCTGCGGAAACCATCCTTCCCCGTGCCCGCACGGGGTTCTGCGAGAGTAAGTGTGCCCAGCGGAAGCTAACCGGAACGGCAAATTCCGCCGATTGTCAGATGCGACGGTAGCGGGTGAAAAGGAACCCTGCCTCCTCCAGTACCGAAGCCAGGGCAAACCGTTCGGGAACGGTCAGCGAGGGGCCGTCGGCGATGCGCTGGGCGTTCCCCGCGACCAGCGCCGGCGACAGGGTCAGACACAGCTCGTCGAGCACTCCGGCGGCGACGAACTGACCCAGCAGCCGCGGCCCGCCCTCGGTGAGCTGGCGCACCATGCCGCGCCGCGCGAGCGCCCGTACGGCCCTGGCCGGCTCCACCCCCGGCCCCTCCCCGGCGACGATCACCTCGGCGCCCGCCTTCTCCGCCGCGTGGACGCGCTCCGCGGGCGCGCCGGCCCCGGTCAGCACGAGCGTGGGGACGGGGGGCTCGCTGAAGAGCGGCAGCGTGAAGTCGAGGTCGAGCGAGGCCGTGACCACGGCGATGGCGGGCGCGGGGCCCTGCCCGGCCGCCGCGCGCCGGGCCGCGAAGGCCTCGCGGGCGCGGGCGGGCCGGTAGCTCTCCAGCCGTACCGTCTCCGCGCCCACCACGATCACGTCGGCCAGCCCGCGCAGGGTGCCGAAGATCCGCATGTCCGTGCCGGAGGAGATGGCCCGCGAGGTGCCCTCGTGCTGGGCCGCGCCGTCCAGCGAGGAGACCATGTTGGCGCGCAGCCACGGTCCGTCACCCGGCGGATACGCGTACGTCTCGGCCAGCTCGTCGAGCGACCACTCGCGGTCGGCGGTCGGGTCGGGTGCGGGGCCGGCGGGCCGGGCGGCTGCGGAGTCGGCTGTCGGGTCGGTCACAGGGAACAGGCGTCGCATACTCTGCAGTCTTTCACGGCGCTTACAGTGGAGAACTGTGCCGACCAGCCCCATAGCCGAAGCCGCCCCGCAGTCCCTGTGCGCCCGCGAGCCGTTCGTACCCGCCGACCGTCTGGTCGCCGAGATGGTCCCGCCGCCGCGTTTCGACTCGGTCCGCTTCGACACATACGTCCCCGATCCGCGCCAGCCCAGCCAGACCGAGGCGGTCTCCGTGCTGAGCTCGTTCGCCGCGGGCCTGGGCGGGGCGCACGCGAGCGGCGCCGGCCGGCGCAAGTGGTTCGCCAAGAAGCCCGCCGCCCCCGCGGGCCCGCGCGGCGTCTATCTGGACGGCGGCTACGGCGTCGGCAAGACCCATCTGCTCGCCTCCCTGTGGCACGCCACGCCGGCCGAGTCCTCGCTCAAGGCCTTCGGCACCTTCGTGGAGCTGACGAACCTCGTCGGCGCCCTCGGCTTCCAGCAGACCGTGCGGACGCTGAGCGGCCACCGGCTGCTGTGCATCGACGAATTCGAGCTGGACGACCCGGGCGACACCGTCCTGGTCTCGACGCTGCTCGGAAAGCTCGTCGAGGCGGGCGTGGCTCTCGCCGCCACCTCCAACACGCTGCCCGGCAAGCTGGGCGAGGGCCGGTTCGCCGCCGCCGACTTCCTCCGCGAGATCCAGGGTCTCTCGGCGCACTTCCGCCCGCTGCGGATCGACGGCGAGGACTACCGCCACCGCGGGCTGCCCGAGGCCCCCGCCCCGTACTCCGACGAGCAGGTCGCCAAGGCCGCGTACACCACCGCCGGCGCGTCCCTCGACGACTTCCCCGCGCTGCTGGAGCACCTCGCCAAGGTCCACCCCAGCCGATACGGCGCGCTGACCGACGATGTGCGGGCCGTGTGCCTGACCGACGTCCAGCCGATCCCCGACCAGTCGACCGCGCTGCGGCTGGTGGTGCTCGCCGACCGGCTCTACGACCGCGAGGTCCCGGTGCTCGCCTCCGGTCAGCCCTTCGACAAGCTGTTCAGCGACGAGATGCTGAACGGCGGGTACCGTAAGAAGTACTTCCGCGCCATCTCACGGCTCACCGCGCTGGCGCGCGACGCGAAGGCGTTGGTGGAGCAGTAGGTTTGGGGCCATAACCCGATCTGAAGGGATCCATCATGGCCACCACGCGTCAGGCGCACACCGTTTGGGAAGGCAGCCTGCTCGAGGGCAAGGGCGTCGTCAGCCTCGACTCCTCCGGCGTCGGCGAGTACCCCGTCACCTGGGCGGCGCGTACCGAGCCGGCCCAGAGCGGCAGGACCAGCCCGGAGGAGCTGATCGCGGCCGCGCACTCCAGCTGCTTCAACATGGCCTTCTCGCACGGCCTCGCCGGCGCCGGCACCCCGCCCACCCGCCTGGAGACCAAGGCCGACGTCACCTTCCAGCCGGGCGAGGGCATCACCGGCATCCACCTCACCGTCGTGGGCCAGGTCCCGGGTCTGGACGAGGCCGCGTTCGTGAAGGCCGCTGAGGACGCCAAGGCGAACTGCCCGGTGAGCCAGGCGCTGACCGGCACGACCATCACCCTGAGCGCGTCGCTCGCCTAGCACAGCGACCTTGTGAGGCACAGTGGCCCGCATGGTTACGTTCACGTTAACTGCGTGATACACACGTGCGGGTCACATCCCTCACCGCCCACGGCCCTCGCCATGGGCGGTGCCCCCAAAGGGAGTTGCCAATGTCTGCGACACGACGTCAAGTCCTCGCCCGCACCGGCGCGCTGAGCGCCGGCATCGCCTTCACCGGCGCCTTCTCCGAGCTCTTCGCGGGCACGGCGGCCGCGCGCGGCCACAGCGGCTACGGCCCGCTCGTACCCGACCCGGCCGGACTGCTCGATCTGCCCAGAGGCTTCCGCTACCGGGTGCTGTCCCGGGAGGGCGACGCGCTGCGCTCCGGCGAGGGCAAGGTCCCCGGCAACCACGACGGCATGGCCGCCCTCGCGGGCCGCCGCGGCCGGGTGCACCTCGTCCGCAACCACGAGAACCGGCACTCCGCGACGCTCGGCGTGCCGACGGTCGAGGGCCTCACCTACGACCCGATGGCCATGGGCGGCTGTACGGCGCTCGAGCTGGACGGCCGAGGAAACGTTCTCTCAGAGCGTGTCGCCATCGCCGGCACGGCCGTCAACTGCGCGGGCGGGCCCACCCCGTGGAACACCTGGCTGACCTGCGAGGAGAACGAGGAGAAGGCCGGGACCAACGGCTACACCAAGGACCACGGCTTCGTCTTCGAGGTCGACGGCGCCAATCCGCGCCGCACCGGCGCCGTCCCGCTGACCGCGATGGGCCGCTTCCAGCACGAGGCGGTCGCGGTCGACCCGAGGAGCGGCATCGTCTACGAGACCGAGGACGCCTTCGAGAGGCCGTTCGGGCTCTTCTACCGCTTCCTGCCCGAGAAGCCGCTGGGCGGCACGGGCTCGCTGCGCGCGGGCGGCACGCTGGAGGCCATGCGGGTGCCGGGCGTGCCCGACCTCTCCGCGATCCAGGAGACCGGCGCGAGCTTCGACGGGGTCGAGTGGGCGCCCGTGCCGGACAGCCAGGCCAGGCAGACCCCCATCCGGCTCCAGGACTTCGGCCCCAAGGGCATCACGCACGCCCAGAAGCTGGAGGGCTGCTACTGGGGCGGGCGGTCGGTGTACTTCGTCTCCAGCTTCGCGCTCAGCGCGGCGGGCTCGGCGGGCGACCACTTCGGGCAGGTGTGGAAGTACGAGCCCCACAAGCGCCGGCTCACGCTGGTGATCGTCTTCGGCCCGAGCACGGACATCCAGCTGCCGGGCGAGTCCCCGGACAACATCTGCCTCGCGCCCAGCGGCGGTCTGATGGTGTGCGAGGACGGCGACGGCGGCCAGCATGTGTACGGGCTGACGAAGGGCGGCGAGGTCTACCCGATGGCGCGCAACGCCCAGAACATCGGCACTCCCCAGGAGCCGCAGTGGGGCGAGTTCGCGGGGGTCGCCTTCTCGCCGGACGGGGAGACGATGTACGTCAACTGCTACCGGCCCGGGACGACCTTCGCGGTGACCGGGCCGTGGTGTTGAGGCGGCGTTGAGGCGGCGCTGGGGCAGCGCTGACGTCGTGCTGCCGTCGTAGTCCGATCGGAGCGTACGAGGGGCGGGGGCCGGTGATGCCCCCGCCCCTCGCTCGCGGGAAGCGGACTTCGACGTCGTGACTACTCGATGACGAGCTCGACCGGGATGTTGCCCTTGGTCGCCTTGGAGTACGGGCAGTAGGCGTGGGTCTTGGCGAGGAGGTCGTCGCCGGCCGCGCCCTGGAGGTGGTCGGGGAGCTCGACGCGCATGATCACGGAGAGCCCGAAGCCGCCGTCGGTGTCCTTGCCGATGCTGACCTCGGCGGTCACCGAGGCGTCCTTGACGTCGATCTTCTCCTGGCGGCCTATCGCGCCCATCGCGCTGGCGAAGCAGGCGGCGTACCCGGCGGCGAAGAGCTGCTCGGGGTTGGTGCCCTGACCGTTGCCGCCCAGCGCCGGGGGGAAGGCGAGCGGCAGGTCGATGTGGCCGTCGGAGCTGACGGCACGGCCTTCGCGGCCGTTGGCGGTGGCGACAGCGGTGTAGAGCGCGTCCATGAGTGTGCATCCCTCTTCGTCCGTGGGGAACCGATGACGTAAGTAGAGCACACAATTCAGTTGTGCACAATCAAATGATGCGCGGGTACCCTGTCCCCATGGACACGACCGACGAGCAGACGACGGAGAAGCCACAGGCCAGGACAGACGCCGGAGCGGACGCCGGGACCGAGGCCGGGGCCGGGGCGCGGCTGGCGGATGTGGCGGAGGCGGACTTCCTCCGCCTCGACCACCAGATCTGCTTCTCGCTGCACGCCGCGTCGCGCGCGTTCAACGGCGTCTACCGGACCGCGCTCAAGGATCTGGGCCTGACCTACCCGCAGTATCTGGTCATGCTGGTGCTCTGGGAGCACGGAGAGCTGCCGGTCAAGCACATCGGCGAGCATCTGCGGCTGGACTCGGGGACCCTGTCCCCGCTGCTCAAGCGGCTGGAGTCGGCGGGCTACGTGGAGCGCAGGCGCAGCGTCGAGGACGAGCGGTCCGTCACCGCCCGGCCCACCGAGGCGGGCGCGGAGCTCCGCGAGAAGGCGCTCGGCGTGCCCCGCAGGATCGCGGCGGCCACGGGCATGAGCCTGGAGCAGATCCGGCAGCTGCGGGCGGGACTGGAGGCGCTGACCGCGAGCCTCGACACGGCCGACCCGGACGCGCCCGGCTGCGTGACCGACGGGGAGTGAGACGCGAGAAGTGAGACGGCAGGAGTGAGACGGCGGCGCCGCGAGAGGCGGCGCCGATCCGTCTACGGCGTGTGGGGATGCCACGGGCCCCTGGCGGCCCGGAACATCCCCGGTCCCGGGCGCCTTCCGGCGCCCGGGACCCATCACTGCCGTATCCGGTTGAGTCGACGAGGTGCCGACGTGTCAGCCGTGCTGCTGGCCGAGCCCGTCGTCTTCGGCGCCCGCGTCTCCCGCGTCACCGGCGCCGCCGTTGCCCAGGTCGCCGTTGCCGGCGTCGCCGCCGGCCCCGCCGTTGCCGAGGTCGCCGCCGTTACCAGCATCGCCACCGTTGCCGAGGTCGCCACCGGCGCCGGCGTTGCCCGCGTCGTCACCGGCGCCCGCGTTGCCCGCTTCGTCGCCCGCACCGGCGTTCCCGGCACCAGCGTTGCCCGCGTCGTCGCCCGCACCGGCGTTCCCGGCACCAGCGTTGCCCGCGTCGTCACCAGCGCCGGCGTTCCCGGCACCCGCGTTGCCCGCATCGTCACCAGCGCCACCGTCACCAGCACCGCCGTCGCCCGCGCCGATCTGGGCGCCGACCGCGGCCAGGGCCGTCGTCACGGGCTGGAAGAACGTCTCGCCGCCCGAGGTGCAGTCGCCGCTGCCGCCCGAGGTGAGACCGATCGCGCTGCCGTCCTGGGAGAACATCGCGCCGCCGCTGTCGCCGGGCTCCGCGCAGACGTTCGTCTGGATGAGGCCCGTGACCGTGCCCTCGGGGTAGTTCACGGTGGCGTTGAGGCCGGTGACCTGGCCGTCGCTCTGTCCGGTGGTGCTGCCCATGCGGATGACGTCCTGGCCGACCGCCGCGTCCGCCGCCTGGTTGATCTGGACCGTCTGTCCGTTGCCCAGGTCGACCTCGCTCGGGGCGTCGATGTTGGGGTCGTCGTACTTCACCAGGGCGAAGTCGCCCTCGCCGGGGAAGACCGCCTCCTGGACCGTGCCGACCGGCGCGCCGCCCTGGGCCTCGGACCACTCCGCCGCCGCGACGCCGCAGTGGCCTGCGGTCAGGAAGGCGGGGCTGCCGTCCTGTGCCGTGACGTTGAAGCCGAGCGAGCAGCGCGAGCCGCCGCCGAAGATGGCGTCGCCGCCTTCGAGGAAGGGCTTGAACTCGCCCTTGGACTTCTGCACCCGGGCCATGCCGCCGAGCGACTTCACCGTCGACTCGAGTCTGTTCCACTGGTCGCCGGTGACCGTGCGGTCCGCGGTGACGAGGATCTGGTTGGTCCTCGGGTCGACGGCCCAGGACGTACCCGGGATGGTGGCCTTCTTGGCCAGCGTGCCCGTGGCGGACTTCAGCTCGCCGAAGCTGTTCTCCACGCTGCGCGCCACCGCGCCGGCCTTCTTCACCTGGATGTCGATGTCGTTGTCGTCGCCGACGACGTTGACGACGATCTGCTGCTTCTCGGCGTCGTAATAGGCGCCGCCGTAGGCAGAGTCGCCCAGCTGCTTCCCGAGCTGCGCGATGAGTTCTGCCGCCGATGCGGCACTCATCTTCTTCGGCACCGCGCCGGAGGCATCGGATCCGGATCCGGATTGCGAAGCATTGGCGTGGGGCAGCAACACAGCGGCTGCAGCGATTCCCACCGCTCCGGCTCCGGCAAGTATGGCTTTGCGCTTGGGTATTCGCCTGTGACTCAACTCGTCTCCTCCTGCGGGGGGTACGGAGCCCGATTGCATCTGGAACCGGGGGGACGCGTCCGCCAGTTGATACGCAGGGGGCGAGAGTTGTGTTCATCTCCGTCGGAAGAAGAGTTTCTGACGGCGCATGACCCGAACGCCGGAGTGCCGCAAACACCGATTATCGGATTGATCGTATAGTTTCCGTCGGTGACCACTTCTGCACCAAGGCTGGCGACGCTGGCCGTCGCCCTGGGCGCCGTACTCGTGAGCTGCGCCGACGGCTCCGACAGCGGCCCCGCCGCCCCCGCGCCCTCCAGAACGACCGCCGCGGCCGCGTCCCCGCAGCCCGGCAAGCCGATGGAGGAGACGGAGAAAGCCGAGAAGGCGGAGCAGGCAGAGGAGAAGGAGAAGGCTGACACGGCGCAGACCGCGAAGAAGGGGCCGCCGACCATGGCCCCGGGGCCCGGCGGGCTGACGCCGGTGTTCGAGCGCGCGCTGGGCCCGGCCGCGCGGAGCGGCAAGACCGTCGCCCTCACCTTCGACGCCGATATGACGGCCGATCAGGGACCGCGGGCGGCCCAGGGCGAGCGCTTCGACAACCCGGCGCTGATCGACGCCCTCCGCAGGCTGAAGGTCCCCTCCACGGTCTTCATGACCGGACGCTGGGCCGAGGAGTACCCCGACCAGACGAAGGCGATCGGCGGCGACCCGCTCTTCGAGATCGCCAATCACTCCTACAGCCACCACGCCTTCGCGTCCCCCTGCTACGGCCTGCCCGCCGTCGACCGGAGCGAGATGCGCGCGGACGTCGACCGCGCCTTCGCCGCGTTCCAGAAGGCGGGCGCGCGCAATGTGGTGCCGTACTTCCGCTTCCCCGGCGGCTGCTACGACGACCAGGCGCTGCGCGCCATCGCCCCGGCCGAGGTCACGGCGGTCCAGTGGGACGTCGTCAGCGGCGACGCCTTCGCGACGGACGCGGACGCGGTCGCCGAGCAGGTCCTGGCGGGCGTACGGCCGGGCTCGCTGGTGGTGATGCACTGCACCCGCAGCGCCGCCCCCGTCACCGAACAGGCGATCCGCCGGATCGTCCCCGAGCTGCGCAGGCGCGGCTACCGCTTTGTGAAGGTCTCCGAGCTGATGCGGGACGAGGGCGCGCAGACCCGGCAGGCGGCGAAGGCCGCTCCGTAGAGCGCCGCCCCATAGAGCTCAGCGCGGCCGTCTCGCCGCCGGCGGAACCCGGTGGTCAGCCGGAGCACGCCGTCCGCTCGGCTTCCTGCCACTCGCAGACGGGGCAGAGGGTCGCGCCCTTCACCGACTCCGGGTACTCGGTCGGCTTCCGGCAGAGCACGCACTCGGCGAAGGGCGGACCGGCCGCGGCCGTGGGCGCGGCGGAATCCGGCGTCTCGCAGTACGACGCATCTGACGCGTCCGAGGCAACCGAGGCGACCGCGGCATCCGAGACGTCCTGGGCCTCCGCCCGCTTCTCGTCGTCCATACCGTCGTCCATATATACGACTCTAGCTCGCGTCGCCCCCGCCGACCGCGCCCCGAACCGAGCTCAGCAGGCAGGCGGCCGCCGTCGCCGCGCCCGCGATCAGGGCCGCCGCGAGCAGCGGCAGCACGGGGTGGTGGACCGTCCCCGTCCGCGAACCGGTGACCAGTCCGGTCACGGCGTACCGCGCGGGCGATCCGCTGGCCACCAGGGCCAGCAGCGCGCCGAGCGCGGTGACCGCGATCGACCAGCCGCGGCCGTGCAGCAGCGGCCTGGTGCACAGCGCCCCGACCGCCGCGCCGGTCAGCACGCAGACCCCGGCGGCGAGCAGCCCGGCCGCCCCGGCCGGCAGCAGGGCCACCGCGATCTGGCCGTCCGCGCTCGTCGGCTTGCTGATCAGCGCGACGACCACGATGCCCACGCCGCCCAGCGCGCCCGCGCAGGCCACGGCGGCGAGCAGCGAGGCCAGGTGAACGCGGCGGGGGCTGGTGGCGGCCGCCGCGACGGCCCGGGCGGCGGGCGGCTCCTGGGTGGCGCAGACCCGTACGAGCCAGGCGGTGACCGGCAGCAGCGCGGCGGCCGCCCAGCCGAGCGAGTCCAGCACGGGCTGTCCGCTCTGCACGCCGACGAAGAGGAACGCGGCGTACAGCAGCACGGGAGGCAGCCAGCGCTGGGAGCGCAGCAGCAGGGCGGTCTGGTAGCCGAGGAGCGCGGTCATGAGGTGGCGTGCCTTGTCGTCGCGGCGGCCTCGGCGGCGGGCGCCGAGTCCGTCAACCGGCGGATGTGCCAGGGCGGCCTGGCCGTGAGCAGGGCGGTGAGCAGCGCGTCGGAGTGCACCGCGGCCACCGTCAAGGTCGTGCTGCCGTCCGGGCCCGGCTCGTGCGCGGGCGCGCCCGGCAGCCCGTCGGGCACGGGAGCGCCGGGCGGTCCCAAGGCCGTGATCCGGACCCGCGGGCCCTGCTCCTGGGGGCCGGTCGCCTGTGTGCGGGGCAGCAGGGCGGTCCCGTCGACCGTGTACAGGGCGTCCGCGGCGCCGGCCAGTCGGCGCGGGTCGTGGTCGACGAAGACGACCGTTCCTCCGGCCGCGACCCGCTGGGCGACGGCTCGGTCGAGCTCCGCGCGCGCGTCCGTGTCGAGGCCCGTCCATGCCTCGTCGAGTACCAGCAACTCCGGGTCCGCGAGCAGCGCCTGGGCGACGGCGACCTTCTGGCTGGTTCCCTTGGAGAGCTCGGCCAGCGGCGTACGGGCGTGCCCGGCCGCCCCGAAGCGCTCGAGCTGCTCGGCGGCGCGCGCCCGGGCGGCGGCGCGGCCGAGGCCGTGGATACGGCCGAGGTGGACCAGGTAGCCGGACGCGGTGAAGGGCAGGGCGGCCGGGAAGCGCTCGGGGACGTACGCGGTGCGCGGCCGGCCGGTGATCTCGCCCTCGGTGGGCGCGTCGATCCCGGCGATCAGCCGCAGCAGCGTCGACTTGCCGCTGCCGTTGGTCCCCTGGACGCGGACCAGGGTGCGCGGGCGCAGGTCGAGGTCGACTCCGCGCAGCACCCACGGTCCGCTCAGGCCGTAACGGCGGCCGACTCCTTGGAGCTTCAGTTCTGCGTCGCCTTCTGCGGGGTGAGCTCGCTGGGCCGCACGATCACGAACCCATCGCCCTCGAGCTTGAGCTGGACGGCCTCGCCCGAGCCGCCGCGGATCATCGAGCCGACGGACTGGGAGCGGTGCAGCGAGGTGTGGAGCTGGGCGCTCCAGCCCACGACCGCGTCGGTGTCGACGTATACGGGCTGCTGGTGCGAGACGGGTATGACGATGGGGGTGCCCTCGCAGATGACGGCGATCTTGCCGTATCCGGTGAAGAGGCTGTTGAAGATGCCGCCGCCGGTCATGCCGGCGCCCTTCACCGTCTTGATCTCGTACGAGAGGGTGGCGTCGAAGCACAGGACGTTGCGGCCGTTGATCGTGAGGGCGTCGCCCTGCTCGATGTCGACGATGAAGCAGTTGGACGCCTCGTGCGCGAACCACGCCTCGCCCTGACCGCGCACGGCCATCAGCGCGAGGCCCTCGCCGGTGACGGCGCGCTTGAGCATGCCGCCGATGCCCTGGCCCTTCCGCTCGAACTGGAGGTTCCCGCGGAAGGCGATCATGGAGCCCTGCCGCGCGTGCATCTCGCCGTTGACCGCGTACTTGATCGATTTGGCGTTCTGGAGGGTCATGCCGGGCACGGTGGCCGGCTGGGCCATGTTCTCCGTGGTGAACAGATCGCTCTTCATGCCGTGCATCGTCGCCCGGAGCCTTCCCTTCCGCCAACAGGCCCTCGGAGAACGGCCGTGGCCCGGCTGGCAGACTGGGCGGGTGAGCAGCGAAGAGACCCGTCCCGCGGAATCCGGCGATCCCGACAGTTCCGACAGCCCCGTGCCGAGTGCGAGCGCCCGCGACGAGGCGCCGCAGTTCGTGCTGCCGCTGGTGGTGCACATCGAGAAGACCGATCCCCCGGCGCGTACGGACGCGTTGGAGACGGCGGCGCGCGCGGTGCTGCACATCCTCGGCGACGAGCGGTCGCTGGCCGAGGGCGAGTGGGCGCAGGCCATGCGGGACTGGCAGGACGCCCGCATCCGCAAGGTGGTCCGCCGGGCGCGGGGCGCGGAGTGGCGCAAGGCCTCGGCGCTGGACGGCATCACGGTGACCGGCCGGACGGCCGAGGTACGGGTCTTCCCGCCGGTCCCGCTGGACGGCTGGCCCAAGGAGCTGGCCAAACTCCAGGTCTCGGGCACCGACTTGGACGACCCCGAGCCGCCCCCGTCCCCGGATCCGACGGGCGCGGTCCTGTGGCTGAGCCCGGCCCTCGACATGTCGGCGGGCAAGGCGATGGCCCAGGCGGGCCACGGCGCGCACCTCGCGTGGTGGGAGCTGTCCGAGGCGGACCGCAAGACGTGGCGGGAGGCCGGCTTCCCCCTCGCCGTCCGCACCGCGGACCCGACGCGGTGGCACGAGCTGACGACGTCCGGCGACCTGCCGGTGGTCCGCGACGCGGGCTTCACGGAGATCGCCCCGGGGTCGTGCACGGTGGTCTCGGACCATCCGTCGCTGCGGCGCTGAACGCTACGGCTCCGGCTTACGTACCTCCCAGTACCATCCAGCGGGGCCGAGAGGTTCGGCCCGCTTAAGCGGTTGGTTGCCGTGTAAACGCATCGGCTCTGGAGGCACATTGTTGCGGCGCATCAACGGATCAGCACTCATCATCGCGGCATTGGTCGTGACGGTCGGCGCTCTCGCCTTCCCTGTCTGGTCCTACGCTGACCGGTCCGGTACCGGTCAGGACAATCTCAACGCGTCGAGCGTGGCCACCCAGTGGGGTCCGCTGTCGGCAACGGACCGGGACTTCCTGGTCAAGGTCAGGCTGGCCGGGCTCTGGGAGCTGCCGGCCGGACAGCAGGCGCTCGAGCGCGCCCCCAGCAAGGCGATCAAGGACGCGGGCGACCACCTCGTCGTCGGTCACTCGGACCTGGACAAGCGCGCCCGCGACGTCGCGGCGAAGCTCGGCGTCGCCCTGCCCAACCAGCCCAGCGAGCAGCAGCAGGGCTGGCTGCGGGAGCTGTCGGCGGCGAGCGGCAAGGAGTACGAGTACAAGTTCGCCAACCTGCTCCGCAACGCCCACGGCAAGGTCTTCGCACTGGTCGCCCAGGTGCGGCACACCACGCGGAACACGCTGATACGCCAGCTGGCGAGCGACGCCAACCTCACGGTGCTGGACCACATCACCATGCTGGAGAACACCGGGATGGTCGACTTCGACGCCATCGCCAACGAGGCCGCGGGCGGAGCGACCGCCAGCCCGAGCGGGCCGCCGCCTCCGAACGGCAACCTGCCGCCGGCGCCGCAGCCCGCGGTGCCCTCGGCGGGCCAGACGGTCACCTCCAGCCCGTCGCCGGTCGCGCCGGGCACGGTCAACACCAACCGCCCCGAGGCGCCGGAACCACAGCCCGCGGGGTAGGGCCGAGGCCCGGAACCTCAAATGTTGCTCTGAACGTCCCCTCCTCTGGATTCGCGGTCGTCCCGCGGGGCCATGAGCTCTGCACACGCACCGTCGTCCGGCGGCGCGGAGGAGGGGGACACCATGGAGCTGGGCATCGGAATCGGCTGGCGGCCGGAGATCGCGGACGCGGTGGAGCGGCTGCCGGGCGTCGACTGGGTCGAGGTCGTGGCGGAGAACGTCTGCCCCGGCCATCTGCCCGCCTCGCTCTCCCGGCTCCGCGAGCGCGGCACGCGGGTCATCCCGCACGGAGTCTCGCTGGGGCTGGGCGGCGCGGACCGTCCCAGCGAGCAGCGCCTCGCCGACCTGGCCGAGCGGGCGACCGCGCTGGGCGCGCCGCTCGTGACGGAGCACATCGCGTTCGTACGGGCCGGGGGCGTGCTCACCGCGTCGCCGCAGCTGGAGGCCGGCCATCTGCTGCCCGTGCCGCGGACGTGGGACGCGCTGAAGGTGCTCTGCGAGAACGTCCGCATCGCCCAGGACTGCCTCCCGGTCCCGCTGGCGCTGGAGAACATCGCGGCGCTGATCGCCTGGCCCGACGAGGAGCTCACGGAGGGCCAGTTCCTGGCGGAGCTGGTGGAGCGCACGGGCGTGGGCCTGCTGATCGACGTGGCGAACCTGCACACCAACCACGTCAACCGCGGCGAGGACCCGGCGAAGGCGCTGGACGAGCTGCCGGTGGAGTCCATCGCGTACGTGCACGTGGCCGGCGGGCTGGAGCGCGACGGCGTCTGGCACGACACCCACGCCCACCCGGTCGCCCAGCCCGTCCTGGACATCCTGACCCAACTGCGCAGCCGGGTGAGCCCGCCCGGAGTGCTGCTGGAGCGGGACGACGACTTTCCGCCGGAGCAGGAGCTGGCGGCGGAGCTGGGCAGGATCCGCGAAACGCTGACGGCAGCGGCAGCGGCAGCGGCACAGGGCGCCCGGCTGACGGCGCCCCAGGCGGGCGAGGCGATCCTGGCGGGCGAGGCGGGCGAGGCGCCCGCAGTCCAGGCAAACCAGGCGCCCCAGGCGATACCCGCCGACGCCCCCGAATCCCCCGAGGCTCCCGCCCCCGACGACCCCGCCGCCCGTGAGCGCGTCGGGCTGGCTCAGGCCGCCGTGCTCTCCTCCCTCGTCGCCGGCACCCCCGTGCCCGAGGGCTTCGACTCGCAGCGGATGCGCGTGCAGAGCCGGGCGCTCGCCGCGAAGCGGGCCGACGTCGTACGGAAGGTCGCGCCCGAGATCGCCGAGACGCTGGGCGGCGAGTACCGCCCCGCCTTCCTCGCCTACGCCAAGTCGCGCCCCATGCAGGGCGGCTACCGCCGTGACGCCCTCGACTTCGTCGAGCATCTGCTCGTGGCCGGGCGCCCCGCCGACGAGCGAGCCCGCAGGCAGCTGACCCGCTGGTGGGAGGAGCGCTCGGCGCCCCATCCGCCGGGCAGGGCCGCCCGCCTCGTCCGTGCCGCCCGCGCCGCTCTCGTCAGGAGGTGACCGACATGGTCGTCATCGCAGTCTGCGTCTATGCCGTCCTCGGGCTGTCCTCGGCGCTGCTCGTCATCCAGGTGTCCGCCGCCCAGCGCGCCCAGCACGGCCCGCCCGGCGGCGACCGGATCCAGGACGTCTACGAGGCCGCCTTCGTCAGCGGCGGTCCCTCCCGGGTCGTCGACTGCGCCCTCGCCGCGCTCCAGGCCGACGGCCGGATCGCCGTCGGCGGCCCCGGCATCGTCTCCGTACACCGTCCCGTCGCCCACGACCCCGTGGAGCACGCGGTGTTCGAGCAGCTGGCGCTCGCGCCGAGCGGCGCACTCCACACGCTGCGGCTCGCCGTGATGCGCACGCCCGCCGTGCAGCAGATCGGCCAGAGCCTCGCCGCGCGAGGGCTGATGACTCCGCCCGGCCAGAACAGGGCGCTGGCTCTGTGGGGCGCCGCGCAGGGCGTGGCGAGCGTGCTGGCCCTGCCCCCGTCTTTCATCCTCACCGCCTTCGACATGGTCTTCCCCGACGATACGACCCTGGCAGAGCCCGACTTCGAACTCGGCGAGAACGGGATGGAGGAAACGTCCGACGTCGGCCCTCCGTTCCTTCTGATGGTCGCCCCCGCCCTGATCGCGGGCGCGGTGATCGGCTTCACGATGGCGACGCGCGCCCGCCGCCGGGTCACCCGCGCGGGGACCCGCGCCCTGCGCGCGTACGCCGCCGAGTACCCCCAGGCCTACTCGCCCGCGCACGCCGTCGCTCTGTACGGCCTGCCCGCCGTGGCCGACCCCGCGTTCCGCGCGCAGCTGACCGCCGCCGCGCGGGTCCGCGTCGCCCGGCACGTCTCGGGCTCCACCGACCCGTACACGGCCGCCGCGATCGTCTGGTGCGCTTCCTCCCCCGGCTCCGACTGCGGCAGCTCCAGCTGCGGGGGCTCCTCCGGAGGCGGGTCGAGCTGTTCCAGCTCCTCCAGCGGCTCCAGCTGTTCGAGCTCCTCCAGCGGGGGCTCCAGCTGCGGCAGCAGCTCCTGACGTAGCCCTGCTCACACTTCGCCCAACCGCCCACAGGATCTTGCCTGCGCCGACTAGCGTGCTGGACCGCACGCAGGAGGCGTTATGCGCTACCTCTCAAGCAACGGCCTGATCGTCGTCGCCCTGACGGCGACCGTCGCCGCGATCGTCTTTCCCGTCTGGTCCTACGACGACCGGGCCGGAACCGGCCAGGCCAGTCTCCGGGCCGGTTCCGTCCCGACGCCGTACGGCCCGCTGTCCGCCGCCGACCGGGACTTCCTCGTCCGCGTCAGACTCGCCGGCCTGTGGGAGCTGCCCGCCGGGCAGCAGGCCGTCGCCCGGGCGCCCAGCGTCGCGGTCAAGAAGGCGGGCGAGCATCTCGTGGAGGGCCACACCTATCTCGACGCCCGGGTCCGCGAGGTGGCCGCGCGGCTCAACATGGAGCTGCCCAGCCAGCCGTCCGAGCAGCAGCAGGGCTGGCTCAAGGAGTTCACCGACTCGAGCGGCCGGGAGTACGAGACCAAGTTCGCGAACATCCTTCGCCGCGCCCACGGCAAGGTCTTCTCCCTCGTCGCCGACATCCGCGACAGCACCCGCAACACCCTGGTGCGCGCGCTGGCCGACGACGCCAACACCACGGTCCTGGACCACATCAACGTCCTGGAGGCCACCGGTCTCGTCGACTACGACGCCATAGCGGACGACTCCGCGGCCACCGCGACCGCGAGCCCCACCGGACCGCTGCCCCCGGACCCCGAAGCGGACGTGCCGCCGGCCGCGCCGGTCACCCCGACGCCGACCCCGTCCTTCCCCCTGCCGCCCGCCGCGTCCCGCCCCCGCTCCGAGGTCACGAACCGGTAACGCCCGGTCTTGTATGGTGAAAATACATGGCGCGCTCAAGGGCGACTCGCGTACAACTCGGCCATGTTCTGGGTCCTGTTCCTGCTCGTCGCGTGGACGGTCGCGGGCGTCAGCTGCGCCCGGCTCTGCTTCGCCGCCGTCGAGGCCGCCCGCCCCACGCCCAGGCGAGCGGACGCCGGGCGGCAGTTGAGCCTGTACGAGGCCGCGTTCCTGGCGGGCGGCCCGCACCGGGTCGCCGAGCTCACGCTCTTCTCGATGCACCGCCGCCGCAGGCTGCTGCTGGCCCACACGGGCTGGGCCACGGTCGTCGACCCGGAGGGCGAGGACGAGCTGGAGCGCTCGGTCATCGGGGCGATCGGACCCGCCGGCCAGGCCCGGATAGCCACAGTGCGGTCCGCCGCGTCGGCCGCCGACTCGATGCGGACGCTCTCCGACCGCCTGGTGCGCGCCGGACTCGCGGTCCCCGACGCGCAGCGCTCGCAGGTGGCCTCGGCCGTGCGCGCCGTGCAGGGCTCCGCCGTGCTCACGCTGGCGCTGGCCGCTCTCACCCTGCTGACGCTCCCCCAGGACCAGACGCAGCCGCCGGCGCCGGTGCTCTCCTGGTTCGCGCTCCCCCTGCTGCTCGCCCTGGGCTCGCTGGCCATAGCGCGCATCGAGGTCCTCCCGTACACCCGCTGGGCCTCGCCCGACGGCCGGCGGCTGCTCTGCTCGCTCGCCCCGGGGACCGACGGCGGCGAGCGCGCGCTGCTGACCGCGGTCGCCGTCGGCGGCGTGCACGCCATAGACGATCCGGCGCTGCGCGCGGTGCTCTCGGACGGCGGTCGCCGGGCGCAGCGGGGCCGTTGACCCGAGCCGTTTCACGCATAGGGGTCACAGCATCCGACACCGGACCTTTGTGCTTTACATCATTAAATACCGCACCAAGGATCCCTTCCGACGTCCGCACGCGAAGGGAACGCGATGAGAGCAGTTGCGAAGTACGGGGCTGTGGCAGGCCTCGGCTCCTTGGTCCTGGCCACCCTCGCCGTCGCCCCGGCGGGCGGCGCCGCGGCCGATCCGGTCGACGCCCACGGCACCGCCCTCGCCGTGCAACGCGCCGCCGCGGCCAAGATCGCCTTCGGCCCCTGCCCCAAGGCCGAGATGCTGCCCTCGCCCGTCCAGTGCGGCACGGTCGAGGTCCCGCTCGACTACGACAACCCGGCCGGCCGCCAGATCGCCCTGACCGTCAGCCGCGTCAAGGCGAGCGGCAAGAAGACCGAGCGCCAGGGCGCGCTCGTCTACAACCCCGGCGGCCCCGGGGCCTCGAGCATGTACTTCCCGCTCGCCGCGCCGCTGCCCGCGTGGAAGCGGATCTCCGGCGCGTACGACCTCGTGGGCTACGCACCGCGCGGAGTGGGCCGCTCCGCCCCGCTCTCCTGCCAGGACCCGGCCGACTTCCGCACGGCGCCCACCCTCGCGCCCGAGAACCCCTCCGCCTCCTACAAGGCGGAGCGCGTCGCGCAGGCGAAGGCGTACGCCCAGGGCTGCGCGCGCGGCGCGGGTCCCTCGCTCGCCCACTACAACTCCCTCAACAACGCCCGCGACCTGGAGGTGCTGCGGGCGGCGCTCGGCGAGGACCGGCTGACCTTCATGGGCGCCTCGTACGGCACGTACTTCGGCGCGCTGTACGCGACCCTGTTCCCCTCGCATGTGCGCCGCATGGTCTTCGACTCGGCGGTCAACCCGGCGTCCGAGCGGATCTGGTACCGCAACAACCTCGACCAGTCGCTCGCCTTCGAGAGCCGCTGGGCGGACTTCCGCGCCTGGGTCGCCCGGCACGACGACGCCTACGGCCTCGGGACCACGCCCGAGCAGGTC
The DNA here is from genome assembly GCF_040681075.1 of Streptomyces sp. NPDC051907. Classification (NCBI taxonomy): domain Bacteria; kingdom Bacillati; phylum Actinomycetota; class Actinomycetes; order Kitasatosporales; family Streptomycetaceae; genus Streptomyces; species Streptomyces sp. NPDC051907. Next base: position 73,167 of record NZ_JBFAYB010000023.1, read on the forward strand.
GCCCGCAGCTACGAGAAGGTCAAGGCCGCTCTCGCCGAGAAGCCCGCCGGCGACGCGGTGGGCCCGGGCCAGCTGCACGCGGCCGTCCTCGGCGCCGGCTACTACGACGACTACTGGCCGCTGCGGGCCACCGCGCTCTCGGAGTATCTGAAGGGCAACGAGAAGCCGCTGGTCGACCAGGCCGCGCCGAAGGCAGGGGACGCGCGCGAGGCGGAGAACGCCGCCGCCGTCTACACCGCGGTCGAGTGCAACGACGCGCCGTGGCCCGAGGAGTGGGAGGTCTGGGACCGCGACAACACCGAGCTTGCCCGGCGCGCGCCCTTCGAGACCTGGGACAACGTCTGGATGAACCTGCCGTGCGCGTTCTGGCCCGCGCAGCGGCAGCAGCCCGTGGAGGTCGGCACGGAGTGGGGCGCGCTGCCCCCGACGCTGATCCTGGCGGCCGAGAGGGACGCGGCGACGCCGTACGAGGGGGCGCGCGAGCTGTGGCGGCGGCTGAAGGGCTCGGTGCTGATCACCGAGCGGGACGCCGGCACGCACGGCATCGGCGGCGGCTCCAACGAGTGCGTCAACGACCATCTGGAGACGTATCTGCTCAGCGGACAGACGCCGGTGCGGCGCGCTGAATGCGCGCCGCACCCGGAGCCGGACCCGGTGTCGCTGGACCGGCGGGCCGCACAGCCGAAGCTGCCGCACGCCGTCTGATCTTCCGGGTCAGATGGACGGCCGGGTCCGCACCGCGCGGACCCGGCCGTCAGGCTTTCGGGACTCAGGCGAGCCCGGCCACCAGATCCGCGACCGACTTGCGCCGGCCGGTGTAGAACGGGACCTCTTCGCGCACGTGCATACGGGCCTCGGAGGCGCGCAGGTGACGCATCAGGTCGACGATGCGGTACAGCTCGTCGGCCTCGAAGGCCAGCAGCCACTCGTAGTCGCCGAGCGAGAAGGAGGCGACCGTGTTGGCGCGCACGTCGGGGTAGCCGCGGGCCATCTTGCCGTGGTCGGCGAGCATGCGCCGGCGGTCCTCGTCGGGCAGCAGGTACCAGTCGTAGGAGCGCACGAAGGGGTAGACGCTCACATAGTCGCGGGGCGTCTCGTCGGCCAGGAAGGCCGGGATGTGCGACTTGTTGAACTCGGCGGGGCGGTGCAGCGCCATGTTCGACCAGACCGGCTCGAGCGCGCGGCCCAGCCCGGTGCGCCTGAAGAGGTTGTACGCCTCCTGGAGCTCGTCCGCGGTCTCCGCGTGCCACCAGATCATGACGTCGGCGTCGGCGCGCAGCCCGGAGAGGTCGTACGTGCCCCGGACGGTGACGTCCTTGGCGGCGAGCTGGTCGAACAGCTGCTGGACCTCGTCGGCGTACCCGGAGCGGGTGGTGCTGTCGTCGGGAAGCACGTCGCGCAGCTTGAAGACGGACCACAGCGTGTACCGGATGACCTCGTTGAGGTCCTTGGCCTTCTTGCCTGCGTTCGGAATCTTTTCTGGCGCACTCATGAGGCTATTCTCCCGCGTCGTCCCCGGTGCCCCGCACCAGGGTCGACGTGGCGATGATCTCTTCGGCCGCGCGCCGCCCGTCGGCGACGCAGGCGGGGATGCCCACGCCGTCGTATGCCGCTCCGGCCAGCCGCAGGCCCGGCAGCTTGGCGACCTCCTCGCGGACGCGGGCGACGCGGGCCAGATGCCCGACGGGGTACTGCGGCAGCCCGCCGATCCACCGGGTGACCTCGCTGGCCACCGGCCGGGCGGACAGTGAGAGAGCCTCGCCGAGGTCGCGCAGGGAGACGTCGACCAGCTCGTGGTCCTCGCGGTCCAGCCACTCCTCCTCCGCGTACCGCCCGATCGAGGTACGCAGCACGAAGAGATCGGCGGAACTCTCCTCGACCCACGCCCACTTGCGGCTGGAGAAGGTCGACGCCTTGATGGCGCGGCCGTCCACGGGCGGCACCAGGAAGCCGCTGCCGTCCGGCGTCCGGGCCAGGTCGGAGCGGCGGAAGGCCATGGTGACCAGCGCCATGGAGGCGTACTCGATCTGGCCGAGCTCGGCCGCGGCCGCCGGGGACTCGGCGGCGAGCAGCGCGGAGGCGGACCAGGCGGGGGTGGCGAGGACGACGCCGTCGGCGGCGAGGACGCGCTCGTCGGTGCGGATCTGCCAGCCGTCGGCGGCCCGGGTCAGGCCGAGGACGGGCGTCCGCGTGAGGATCTGGCCGCCCGCCGCGCGCACGGCGTCGGCGACGGCCGTCGGCAGCCGTCCCAGGCCGCCCTCGACGCCCATGAACACGGGCCCGGTCTGCTGGCGCCGGGCGAGGTCGGCCTGGACGTCGCGTACGCCGTCCAGCAGCGAGTCGTGGGTCTTCGCCGCCTCGAAGAGCCGGGGCACGGCGGCGCGCATCGAGATGCGGTACGCGTCTCCCGCGTACACCCCGCCGAGCAGCGGCTCGACGAGCCGGTCGACGACCTCGCGGCCGAGGCGCTCGGCGACGTACGCGCCGACGGCGACGTCGTCGCCGAGCAGGGCGGGCGGCAGCTCGCTCTCCCGCCGGATACGGGCGACGCCTTCGTCCGAGAGCAGTCCGGCGAGCGCGGCCGGGTCGCCGGGGACGCCCATCACATGGCCCTTGGGCATCGGCCGCAGGGCGCCGCGGGTCCAGACGGCGGCGGAGGCCGTGGCGGGCGGCTGGAGCCGGTCGCCGAGGCCGACGGCGCGGGCCAGATCGACTCCCTCGGGGCGGCGCGCGAGCATCGACTCGGCGCCCAGGTCGACGGTGACGCCCTCGATCTCGCCCGTCTGGAGCTTGCCGCCCAGCCGGTCGGAGCCCTCCAGGAGGGTCACGTGCACACCGGACTCGAGCAGCCGGTGTGCGGCGGCGAGACCGGCGATACCGCCGCCGATCACGACGACGTGACCCGTGCGCGTGGGGGGAGGTGAGCTGCTCAGCATGGGTCCACTCTCTCAGACCCGTAATGAGTCCCGACCGTGACCGGTTCGGGATCGGGATCGGGCAACCCCCTCCCCCGTCCCGGACGTCGAACTGGCGACAACCTACGTCTGACTCCGGGGAGCCGGCATGCGTGCACGACGTGCGTTCGCGGCACTGATCCTCTCCGTCTCGCTCGGCCTCGCCGGGTGCAGCGGGGCGAACGACAGCAAGGGCGCGTCCCAGGGGGCGGAGCGGGCCGACGGCGCCAAGGGCGGTGCGGCGGACTCCGGTTACGCGGCCGAGAAGCCCTCCGGCACGGGCGGGCAGAAGCCCGGGAAGCCGGGCTCGGCGCTGCCCAGGACGCACGTCATCCGCACCGCCGAGCTGAGCGTGGAGGTCGAGGACGCCCCCAAGGCCCTGACGTCGGCGCGGGCGACGGCCGTGGAGGCGGGCGGGCATGTCGCCAACGAGACCACGGAGCGGATCGACGACACCCATGTGACCTCGCGGATCGTGCTGCGGGTGCCGCAGGCCCGGTACGACGCCGTGCTCGACGAGCTGGCGGGTACGGGCAAGCTGCTCGCCCGCAAGGCGGAGGCCAAGGACGTCACCGACCAGGTGGTCGACGTGGAGAGCAGGATCGCCTCGCAGCGGGCGAGCGTGGCGCGGGTGCGGGAGCTGATGGACCGGGCGGACAAGCTCGCGGACGTGGTCACGCTGGAGGGCGAGCTGAGCAGGCGGCAGGCGGAGTTGGAGTCGCTGCTGGCGCAGCAGGCCTCGCTCGCGGACCGCACGACGATGGCGACGATCACCCTGGAGCTCGCCGAGGTGGAGCGTCCGCAGAAGAAGCACGACGACGAGGGCCCGGGCTTCCTGGACGCGCTCGGCGGCGGCTGGGGCGTGCTGGTGGCGGCGGTGGGCTGGCTCGCGCTGGCGGTCGGCGCGCTGGCGCCGTTCGCGGCGGTGCTGGCGGTGCTGTACGCGGTGTGGCGCTGGGCGATCCGGCCCCGGATGCCGCAGCGGCGCGCCGGGGGCCCGGCTCAGCGGACGGCTCCTGCTGGGGCGGCGGCTCGGACGACGCTGCCGACGTACGGACCGGTTCCCGGCCAGGCCGCCGGCACGGGTCCCGGCCCGGCGTCCGACCCGGCGGCAGGACCGGCAGCGGGGCCGGCGGCAGGACCGGGGCCGGCGTCGGGGCCGGGAGCGGGCTCTGGGCCGGGCTCTGGTCCGGACACTGGGTCTGGCCCCGGAGCGGGCTCTGGGCGGGGCGCCGGGTCCGGCCCGGCCTGAACGGCCGCTCCCCCGTAGCGTGTTCCCCATGGCGACACAGCGATTGTTGGTCATCGGAGGCGATGCGGCGGGCATGTCCGCCGCATCGCAGGCACGCAGGCTGAAGGGCCCGGACGAGCTGGAGATCGTGGCGTTCGAGCGCGGGCACTTCAGCTCGTACTCGGCGTGCGGGATTCCGTACTGGGTCGGCGGCAAGGTGCCGAAGCGGGACGACCTGATCGCCCGTACGCCGACCGAGCACCGCGAGCGGGACATCGACCTGCGGATGCGCACGGAGGTCATGGAGATCGACGTGGCGGGCGCCCGGGTGCGCGCCCGGGACCTCCAGACGGGCGCCGAGGAGTGGACGGGCTACGACAAGCTGGTCCTCGCCACGGGCGCGCGCCCGGTCCGGCCGCCGCTGCCGGGCATCGACGCGCCCGGGGTGCACGGGGTGCAGACGCTCGACGACGGCCAGGCGCTGCTGGACACGCTGTCCCGCACGGAGGACGGCGTCGAGGGCCGCGCGCGGGGGCGGCGGGCGGTGGTCGTGGGCGCGGGCTACATCGGCGTCGAGATGGCCGAGGCGCTGCTCAACCGCGGCTACGAGGTGACGGTCCTGCACCGCGGCCGGCAGCCGATGTCGACGCTCGACCCCGACATGGGCCGGCTCGTCCACGAGGCGATGGACGGCCTGGGCATCACGACGGTGGCGGACGCGGAGGTCGTCGAGATCCTCACGGGCGACGACGGCCGGGCCTCGGCGGTGGCGACGAAGGACGCGCGGTACCCGGCGGACGTGGTGGTCCTGGGCATCGGCGTGGAGCCGGAGACGACGCTGGCGAGGGCGGCGGGCCTGCCGCTGGGCGAGCACGGCGGCCTGCTCACCGACCTCGCGATGCGGGTGCGCGGCCACGGGAACATCTGGGCGGGCGGCGACTGCGTGGAGGTCCTCGACCTGGTCTCGGGCCGCGAGCGCCATATCCCGCTGGGCACGCACGCCAACAAGCACGGCCAGATCATCGGCTCGAACGCGGGCGGCGGCTACGGCGCGTTCCCGGGCGTGGTCGGCACGGCGGTCAGCAAGGTCTGCGACCTGGAGATCGCCCGCACGGGCCTGCGCGAGAAGGAGGCGCGGGCCGTGGGCCTCCAGTACGTCACGGCGACGATCGAGTCGACGAACAGCGCGGGCTACTACCCCGGCGCCGCCTCGATGACGGTCAAGATGCTGGCGGAGCGCCGCACCGGCCGGCTGCTGGGCGTCCAGATCGTCGGCCGGGAGGGCTCGGCGAAGCGGGTCGACATCGCGGCGGTGGCGCTGACGGCCCAGATGACGGTGGAGCAGATGACGGCGCTGGACCTGGGGTACGCGCCGCCGTTCTCGCCGGTCTGGGACCCGATTCTGGTGGCGGCCAGGAAGGCGGCGAAGGCCGTGCGGGACGCGGGGGCGTAGAGCCGGCGGCCGGGCCGCGGCGCCTGCGGCGGGAGAGCCCCGCCGCGGGCCGCCGGAGGTCTAGCGCTGCGTCCGGGTGTGGACGTACTCGACCAGCCTCGTCAGCGCGTCCGGGTCGGTCGTGGGCAGCACCCCGTGCCCGAGGTTGAAGACATGGCCCTCGAGCCCGGCAGCCGCGTCGAGGACCTCCTGGGTCTTGGCCTCGATCGCCTGCGGGGTGGAGAAGAGGACCGCCGGGTCGAGGTTGCCCTGGAGCGCCTTGCCGGGGCCGACGCGGCGGGCCGCCTCGGAGAGCGGGACGCGCCAGTCGACGCCGACCACGTCCGCGCCCGCCTCGCCCATCAGGCCGAGCAGCTCGCCGGTGCCCACGCCGAAGTGGATCCGCGGGACGCCGTACGACGCCACCGCGTCGAAGACCTTCGTCGACGCGGGCATCACCGAGCGGCGGTAGTCCGCCGGGGCCAGCGCGCCGACCCAGGAGTCGAAGAGCTGGACCGCGCTCGCGCCCGCCTCGATCTGGACCTTGAGGAAGGCCGAGGTGATCTCCGCGAGCCGGTCCAGCAGGTCCGCCCACAGCTCCGGGTCGCCGTACATCAGCGCCTTGGTGTGCTCGTGGTTGCGCGAGGGCCCGCCCTCGACGAGGTAGCTCGCCAGGGTGAACGGCGCGCCCGCGAAGCCGATGAGCGGCGTGGCGCCGAGCTCCTCGGTCAGCAGGCCGATCGCCTCGGTGACGTACCAGACGTCCTCGGGCGTCAGATCCCGCAGCCGCTCCAGGTCCGCCCTCGTGCGGATCGGCTCGGCGACGACCGGGCCGACGCCCGGCTTGATGTCGAGGTCGACGCCGATCGCCTTCAGCGGAACCACGATGTCGCTGAAGTAGATCGCCGCGTCCACCTTGTGCCGCCGTACCGGCTGCAGCGTGATCTCCTTGACCAGCTCCGGCCGCATGCACGACTCGAGCATGGGAATGCCCTCGCGCACCTTCAGATACTCGGGCAGCGACCGCCCCGCCTGCCGCATGAACCAGACCGGCGTGTGCGACACCGGCTCGCGCCTGCACGCCTTCAGAAAGGCGGAGTCGTACGTCGTGGTCGGCGGGCCCGAGGGGCGGTCAGCAGCAGTCACGCCCAGAATCTTCGCACGTGTGCCAGAAGTGGCCGCCTCGGGCCGGGTGTCCCTCCCTGCGCGGAGCCCCCGTTCCGCCTACTCTTCCCCGCATGGCTGCGGCTCAGGGACATTTCTCCGATCATTCCGACAGCACTGACGACGCGGACAGTGCGCAGGAGAGTGCCGTCCCGCGCGCGTTCCAACAGGCGGTCGACGCGCTGCGGACGGCACAGCTGCGCCCCGAGATCGAGATGGATCCGACCAGCCCGCCCAAACGTCTCGCCCCCTATGCGTACGCCCTCGAGGCCGCGGTGGTCGAGGGCGACGAGGATCTCGCGGACGGCCGGCTCGTGCTGCTCCACGACCCCGCCGGCCACGAGGCATGGCAGGGCGGCTTCCGTCTGGTGACGCTGGTACGCGCCGAGCTGGAGCCGGAGATGGCCGCGGACCCGCTGCTGCCCGAGGTCTGCTGGTCGTGGTTGACGGGCGCGCTGGAGGCGCGCGGACTGGCGTACGGGGAGCCGAGCGGCACCGTCACCCGGGCGGGGTCTCACTATTTCGGTGGACTCTCCGACCGGCGTCCGGCGACCCAGATCGAGATCCGGGCGTCGTGGACGCCGCGCGAGGGCCGGGGCGGGGTCCCGGACTCCGTCGCACACCTCGCCGCCTGGTGCGATCTGCTCTGTCAGGTCGCCGGGCTGCCGCCGACCCCGGCCGGCTCCGTCGACTCCGGGACCGGCGTGGTGTCGCTGCCGCAGCGGCGCGGTCCGCAGCAGGCGTGACGCGACGTCGTTCCCAGGCCCGGACCGGGCTCGCGACACTGTGCCGGGGGCCGCTTCTGGCGGATCCTGGGGGTCTCTTCGGACGGGCGCGCTCACAGGATGATCGATCACGCGTCCGAATTGCCCCAATTCGCACTCACTAAATCGTGATCATTCTCTAAAGGCGGACGGGTTTGGTGCCGAAGAGGTCTGTGACCCTTCAAGCAGGTTCGCCCCGGCTTTCCCCGAGCCGGCTCCGTCCCGCACCTTCCCAGGAGGCCTGGTGTCCGTTCTTCTCGAGCAGCCCGCAAGCCTGGTCGCCTACCGCCCGAACAAGCCGACGGCCATGGTCGTCGTGGCCGACCCGCGCGTCCGCTCCACCGTGACCCGCCACCTGTGGGCTCTCGGAGTGCGCGACGTGATCGAGGCTTCGTCCATCGCGGAGGCGCGTCCCCGCGTCGGCAACCCGCGCGACATCTGCGTTGCCGACGTCCACCTGCCCGACGGCTCCGGGCTGACCCTCCTGTCCGAGACCAGGGCCGCCGGCTGGCCCAACGGCCTGGCGCTGTCCGCCGCCGACGACATCGGCGCCGTGCGCAACGCCCTCGCGGGCGGCGTCAAGGGCTATGTCGTCACCGGCACCCGTACGAACATCGGGCACCCGACCCGCCCCGGCGCCGCGCCCATCGGCGCCGCGGCCGGCCGGATGCACCGCCGCCCCCCGGGCGCCCCGAGCCACCCGGGCGGCTACCGCGAGCTCTCCGGCCGCGAGGTCGAGGTCCTGCGACTGGTGGCGGAGGGCCAGTCGAACAAGGCGATCGGCGTCTCGATGGGCCTGTCCGCACTGACCGTCAAGAGCCACCTGGCACGCATCGCACGCAAGCTGGGAACAGGCGACCGGGCCGGGATGGTGGCCGTGGCGCTGCGCACCGGCATCATCCACTGAGCGTCCCGCGCTCCGCGCGCGCCCGTCGACGGAACGTTCCGTCGACGGGCGCCTTCCGTTCACAGATACCCTTGACACGTGACCGACGCCCAAGAGACCGCAGCAGAGTCCACACTGCGAACCGCCGGGGGCGCTCCCCCGGACGACGGCGTCGCAGCCGATGATGCACCTATTCCCCTTCTGGAGCCCCGCGAAGGCGTTCCGCCGGTGGTCGCCGACGAGGCGGCGCTGGCCCAGGTGATCGCCGCCTTCGCCGCCGGCTCCGGCCCCGTCGCCGTCGACGCCGAGCGCGCCTCCGGCTACCGCTACGGCCAGCGGGCCTACCTCGTGCAGCTGCGCCGCGAAGGCGCGGGCACCGCGCTGATCGACCCGGTCGGCTGCCCCGACCTCTCCGAGCTGGGCGAGGTGCTCTCCTCGACCGAGTGGATCCTGCACGCGGCTACCCAGGACCTGCCCTGCCTGCGCGAAATAGGCATGATCCCCACCCGGCTCTTCGACACCGAGCTGGCCGGACGGCTCGCGGGCTTCCCGCGGGTCGGGCTCGGCGCGATGGTCGAGAGCGTTCTCGGGTACGCGCTGGAGAAGGGCCACTCCGCCGTCGACTGGTCCACCCGCCCGCTGCCCGATCCGTGGCTGCGCTACGCCGCGCTCGACGTGGAGCTGCTGGTCGACCTGCGCGACGCGCTGGAGAAGGAGCTGGACCGGCAGGGCAAGCTGGACTGGGCCCGCCAGGAGTTCGACGCCATCGCCTCGGCCCCGCCCGCGCCCCCGCGCAAGGACCCCTGGCGGCGGACGTCCGGGATGCACAAGGTGCGGCGGCGCCGTCAGATGGCGGTCGTACGGGAGCTGTGGACGGCCCGCGACAAGGTCGCGCAGCGGCGCGACGTCTCGCCGGGCAAGGTGCTGAGCGACGCCGCGATCGTCGAGGCGGCGCTGGCCGTGCCGGCGAACCTGCACGCGCTGACGGCGCTGCCGGGGTTCGGGCACCGGATGGGGCGCCGTCAGCTGGAGCAGTGGCAGGCGGCGGTCGACCGGGCCAGGGAGCTCGCCGACGCGGAGCTGCCGCAGCCGGGCCAGCCGCTGAACGGCCCCCCGCCGCCGCGCTCGTGGGCGGACAAGGACCCGGCGGCCGCGGCGCGCCTGTCCGCGGCGCGTGCGGCGGTGTCCGCGCTGGCGGAGGAGCTGAACCTGCCGCAGGAGAACCTGATCACGCCGGACACGGTCCGCCGGGTCTGCTGGGAGCCGCCCTTCGACCCCACGCCGGAGTCGGTCTCCCAGGCCCTGACCGACCTGGGGGCGCGCGTCTGGCAGGTCGACCTGGTCTCGACCCTCCTGACGGAGGCGCTGACGACGGCGCCGGAGTGACGTCTGCGCCCCGCCGCCGAATCGCCGGCGGGGCGTGCGTCCGCCTCAATCGCCGGCGGGGCTTGGTTTCCCGAACCCCGCGCCTCAGGCACGGAAATCCAGCCCGTCCGACGCCTCAGGCACGGGAAACCCAGCCCGTCCGGCGATTGAGGACACGGCCGCAGGCCGTACCGGGACCCGGGGCACAGGCCCCCGCGCCGAGGCCAGCGGCCCAGGACCCCAGACGAGCCCGAAGCCCCCCGCACCGAACCCCCGCCGCCTCAATCGCCGGCGGGGCTTGGTTACCCGAACCACGCCCACCCAGCCCGTCCGGCGATTGAGGACACGGCCGCAGGCCGTGCCGGGGCCCACCCACACACCCCCCGCCGACGCGTAATCGTGTGTGACGTTCGCCGCTCCCGGCGCTGGGGGTGTGCAGGGTGGTTACCCGCAAGTAGCATGACCGCAGGAAGCGCGCGCTTAGCCGCGTGCCCGCAGCAGTGCCAGTGCCACCCCGCACCCTGGAGGAGAGCCATCGTGCCTCGTACCGTCAGGGACGTCGTCTTCGTCGACGGCGTCCGCACCCCGTTCGGCAAGGCGGGCCCGAAGGGCATCTACCACGAGACCCGGGCCGACGACCTCGTCGTGAAGGCGATCCGGGAGCTGCTGCGCCGCAACCCGGACCTCGACCCCGCCAAGATCGACGAGGTCGCCATCGCCGCCACCACGCAGATCGGCGACCAGGGCCTCACCCTCGGGCGTACGGCCGGGATCCTCGCGGGCCTCCCGCAGTCCGTCCCGGGCTACTCCATCGACCGCATGTGCGCCGGCGCGATGACCGCCGTGACCACGACCGCCGGCTCGATCGCCTTCGGCGCGTACGACGCCGTGATCGCCGGCGGCGTCGAGCACATGGGCCGCCACCCCATGGGCGAGGGCGTCGACCCGAACCCGCGCTTCGTGTCCGAGAAGCTGGTCGACGAGTCCGCCCTGTTCATGGGCATGACCGCGGAGAACCTGCACGACCGCTTCCCGCACATCACCAAGGAGCGCACCGACGCCTACGCGGTGAACTCCCAGGAGAAGGCCGCCAAGGCGTACGCCAACGGCAAGATCCAGCGCGACCTGGTGCCCGTCTCCGTGCGCCGCACCAACCCCGAGGCCGGCGAGACCGGCTGGGGCCTGGTCACCACGGACGAGCCGATGCGCCCGGGCACCACGATGGAGTCCCTCGCCGGTCTCAAGACCCCCTTCCGCGCGCACGGCCGGATCACCGCCGGAAACGCCGCGGGTCTCAACGACGGCGCGACCGCCTCGCTGATCGCCTCCGAGGACTTCGCCCGCGAGAACGACCTCCCGGTCCGTATGCGACTGGTCTCCTACGCCTACGTCGGCGTCGAGCCCGAGGTCATGGGCTTCGGCCCGATCCCCTCGACCGAGAAGGCGCTCGCCAAGGCCGGTCTGTCGATCGAGGACATCGGCCTGTTCGAGATCAACGAGGCCTTCGCCGTACAGGTGCTGGCCTTCCTCGACCACTACGGCATCGCCGACGACGACGCGCGCGTCAACCAGTACGGCGGCGCCATCGCGTACGGCCACCCGCTGGCCTCCTCCGGCGTGCGCCTGATGACGCAGCTGGCGCGGCAGTTCGAGGAGCAGCCCGAGGTCCGCTACGGCCTGACCACCATGTGCGTCGGCTTCGGCATGGGCGCGACGGTCATCTGGGAGAACCCGCACCACAAGGACGCCGGAGGAAACAAGTGAGCACCACCGCTGAGCTCCTGAAGGGCGCGGCCGAGCTGTTCCCGGGCGAGGTCGTCACCCAGGCGCACGTACGCCACCTCGACCTCCCGGCGGGCGCGGGCAAGTTCGCCCTCATCACGCTGGACAACGGCCTGGACCACACCAAGCCGACCACCTTCGGCCCCCAGTCGCTGGCGAACCTCAACGCCGCCGTCGACCAGGTCGAGAAGGAGGCGGCCGAGGGCGCGATCGTCGGCGTCGGCATCACCGGCAAGCCGTTCATCTTCGCCGTCGGCGCGGACCTCAAGGGCGTGGAGCTGCTCCAGCAGCACTCCGACGCGCTCGCCATCGGCAAGGGCGGCCACGACGTCTTCAAGCGTCTGTCCGGCCTGGCCGTGCCGACGTTCGCGTACTACAACGGCGCGGCCATGGGCGGCGGCGTCGAGGTCGGTCTGCACTGCTCGTACCGCACCGTCTCCACGGCGATCCCGGCCTTCTCGCTGCCCGAGGTCTTCCTCGGCCTCGTCCCGGGCTGGGGCGGCTGTGCGATCCTGCCGAACCTGATCGGCGCGGACCGCGCGGTCTCGGTGATCATCGAGAACTCGCTCAACCAGAACAAGCAGCTCAAGGGCGCCCAGGTCTACGAGCTCGGGATCGCCGACGCGATCTTCGAGGGCGCGGACTTCCTGGAGCAGTCGCTGCTGTGGACGGCTAGCGTCCTCAAGGGCGACCTCGTCGTCGAGCGTCCCGAGGTCGACCGCGGCGAGGCCTGGGACCAGGCCGTGGCCCGCGGCCGGTTCATCGCCGACTCCAAGGTGCACGGCGCGGCCCCGGCCGCGTACCGCGCCCTCGACATCATCGAGGCGGCCAAGGACGGCGACCTGCAGAAGGGCTTCGACGCCGAGGACCTCGCGCTCGCCGACCTGATCATGGGCGGCGAGCTGCGCTCCGGCATCTACGCCTTCAACCTGGTGCAGAAGCGCGGCAAGCGCCCGGCCGGCGCGCCGGACAAGTCGCTGGCCCGCCCGGTCACCAAGGTCGGCGTCGTCGGCGCGGGCCTGATGGCCTCTCAGCTGGCGCTGCTGTTCCTGCGCCGCCTCGAGGTCCCGGTCGTCCTGACGGACATCGACCAGGAGCGCGTCGACAAGGGTGTGGGCTACGTCCACGCCGAGATCGAGAAGCTGCTGGGCAAGGGCCGGATCAACCAGGACAAGGCCAACCGCCTCAAGGCCCTGGTCACCGGCGTGCTCGACAAGGCGGCCGGCTTCTCCGACGCGGACTTCGTCATCGAGGCCGTGTTCGAGGAGATGTCCGTCAAGCAGAAGGTGTTCGCGGAGGTCGAGGCGGTCGCCCCGGCGCACGCGATCCTCGCCACCAACACCTCCTCGCTGTCGGTCACCGAGATGGCGTCGAAGCTGAAGAACCCCGAGCGGGTCGTCGGCTTCCACTTCTTCAACCCGGTCGCGATCCTCCCGCTGCTCGAGATCGTGCGCGGCGAGAAGACCGACGACGCGTCGCTGGCCACCGCGTTCGGCGTGGCCAAGAAGCTGAAGAAGACCGCGGTGCTCTGCAAGGACGCCCCGGCGTTCGTCGTGAACCGCATCCTCACCCGCTTCATGGGCGAGATCCAGAACGTCATCGACGAGGGCACCCCGGTGGCCGTCGCCGAGAAGGCCGTCGAGCCCCTCGGTCTGCCGATGTCGCCGCTGGTGCTGCTGGAGCTCGTGGGCCCGGCGATCGGTCTGCACGTCTCCGAGACCCTCAACCGCTCCTTCCCGGAGCGCTTCACGGTCTCCGAGAACCTGGCCGCGGTGGTCAAGGCGGGCAAGCGCGGCTTCTACGTCTACGACTCCGGCAGGCCGGAGCTGGACCCGGAGGTCGCAGCGCTGCTCAAGCAGGGCGACAGCGTCCTGACGGAGGAGCAGACCCGCGACCGCGTCCTGGACGCGGTGGCGCAGGAGATCGGCCTGATGCTCGAGGAGGGCGTCGTCGCCGAGGCGCAGGACATCGACCTCTGCCTGATCACGGGCGCGGGCTGGCCCTTCCACCTGGGCGGCATCACGCCGTACCTGGACCGCGAGGGCGTCTCCGAGCGGGTGAACGGCAAGAAGTTCCTGGCTCAGGGCGTGGCGAGCGTCCCGGCGTAACGCCGACTGATCGACGAACGGGCCGTACGGATCACTCCGTACGGCCCGTTTCGCGTACCGGGCCTCAGACGAGACGCGCGGGACAAGTCGCTGCGCCCCGGCGGCACCCGGCGGCCGGGCGCGGAGGAGGCGTACGAGCCGGGCGCCGCGGCTGCGCAGGCCGGTGAACACCGCCATCGAGACGGGCAGCGCGCGGCTGCCCCAGCGGGTGAGCGCCGTCGTCGCGACGGTCGGCGCGGCGACCTGGTCGCAACCGGTCAAGTCGCTGCGCCCCGGCAGCGCCCGGCGGCCGGGCTGGGTGGATACGCGACCGGCCGCGACGAGGCCAAGCAGAAGCGGGCCGTCGAGCTGGGCGCGGAGGAGGCGTACGAACCGGGCGACGCGGCTGCGCAGGCGGGCGGACGCCGCCATAGGACGGCCAGCGCGGCCGCCCAAGCCGGTGGACACCGCCATAGGACGGGCGGCGCGGCTGCCCAAGCCGGTGAACACCGTCACCGAGACGGGCAGCGCGGCGACCGTGGACGGGGCGTGCGCGCCCGGGGTGGCTTCGTCGCGGCCGGACAGCCAGCCATAGGCACTGCGGTGGGCGAGGCGCGCCTCGTACGCGCCGCGGTGGGCGGGACCCGCCTCGTACCCGCCGCGTCGGCGGCCAGAGCCCGGGCCCGCTCCCCGCAGCCCTCCGCGTCAGACCGTCTCCCACCCGCCCAGCAGCAGTCCTTGCGCCGTCGTGTCCTGGCGTGCCACCCGCAGGCGGCCCGTCGGGTCCAGGGAGGCGACCACCAGTCGGCCGTGCGCGTCCACCGCGGCGGCCGGTTCGCGGATGCCCTGGCCGCCCGTCTGCTCCCACCACAGGCCCGAGTGCTCGTGTTCCGTCGGGTACGCGGCGATCGCCGTCTCCCCCTCGGCCGCGCGCTGCAGCAGCACCGTGCAGTCGTATCCGTCGACGACCGCCCGGGCGAGGACGACGCTCCGGCCCCCGGCCTCGCCGATCCGGGTCGCCGCGTCGTCCGTGCGCAGCGCCCACAGCGCGCCGTCGCGGGCGTCGGCGCCGTAGAGCGTGATCCTGCCGGGACCGGTCGGCTGCGCCGTGAGCGCGGAGCCGGGCGCCGCCACCAGCGGCAGCGGGTGCGGGCTGCGCACCAGGCCGCCGCCCTCGGGCCGGCGGTGCCAGCGCAGCACGCCCTCGCCCGTCGGGGCGAACAGCTCGGGCCGCCCCTGTTCGTCGCGTACGGCGGCGAGGCCGTCGGCCACGCCCGATCCCTGCCGGTCGGTCCAGCCCGTCCAGGAGGTGTCCAGGCGCTGGGAGCGGGAGCTGACGCCCCGTCCGAAGTTGCGCGCGAAGATGTGCGGGCAGCCGTCGCCGTCCACCACGACGGCGGGGACGCCGACTTCGCGGCCCTTGGTGCGGTGGTTCCCGTTCGGGTTGCCCAGCGACCGCCACGGCGCGGAGGGCCGGCCGCTCTGGTACTGGACGGCGTGCATGACCTCGAGCGCGGCGCCCCCGGACTCCGGGTCCGGGGTGCGGCGCAGCGAGAC
Source organism: Streptomyces sp. NPDC051907 (assembly GCF_040681075.1). NCBI lineage: Bacteria > Bacillati > Actinomycetota > Actinomycetes > Kitasatosporales > Streptomycetaceae > Streptomyces > Streptomyces sp. NPDC051907. The sequence goes on from NZ_JBFAYB010000023.1 coordinate 88,389, forward strand.
CAGGTGCACCCAGCCCTCCGGGCTCTGGGCGACGGCGAGGACCGGCAGCAGCGAGGGCGTCGCCGGCAGCCGGGTCTGGGTCCACTCGGGGCCGCCGGGGCGGTCCTCGGTCCAGCGCACGACTCCGCCGCCGAGCGCGGCGTACGCGGTCAGCCGGCCGTCCGCGCCCTGGGTGAGCCAGACGCGGCGGCCCGGGTAGCGGGTGAGGCCCTGCGCCGCGAGCCCGTCGCAGGGCCCGGCGGAGCGGAAGCACTCCACGACGAGCGAGGCCGCCTCCGGGTCGTCCGCGCGCAGGCGCACGGCTTCCAGGACGGCCTGGGCGACCGCGGCGTGCTCGGGGTGGTCGGCGTACGCGGCCGTCGTGCCGTCCCAGCCGGTGTGCTCGGGGTCGGGGTCGAGGGTGTGGAGGAGCGTCGGGGCGAAACGATCCAGCACGGCTGCCGCGCACGCGGTCAGCCGCTCCTCGGCGCCGCGGGCCAGCCACTGCGCCGCGTCCGCGAAGCAGATCTCGACGTGCGGCGCGGAGGGGAGGGAACAGACCTCGACGGGCGTGCCGTCGGCCAGCCGCTCGTCGCGGCGGCTCCATGCGCCGCCCCCGCCCAGCTGGTCCAGCAGGGCCGCGCGGGCGGCGGCGTCGCCGGGCGCCAGGGCGACGATCGC
>NZ_JBFAYB010000024.1:0-86725 GCF_040681075.1 Streptomyces sp. NPDC051907
ACGCCGTAGTAGGTCAGAGCGGCGGCGCGGTCGCCGAGGTCATCGCCGGCGACCTCCTTCATGGTGCGCCTCAGCACGGCCCACCAGGACTTCCCGGCCATGTCCGTGGGGTTCTCCGGGGCTGCCGCGCCTGCCGGAGCATGTGCCGCCCGCCTTCCGCGCGGATCCTGCTTGCGGTTAGTGGATTCCATGGGATGCGCGTATCCGCATTCTCTGCCGTGAACCCGACTTCAGGCTGCGTGATTCGCCCGATGCCCAACAAAAGAAAGGGCCCCGCGTGAAGCGGGGCCCTCTCTGCAGTCTGCATTAGCGCTTGAAGGCATCCTTGGTCTTCTCCTTGGCCTCCCGGGCGTCCCCCGTCTTCTTTTCCGCCCGCCCTTCGGCAGCCATGCGGTCGTTTCCGGTGGCGCTTCCCAGCGTTTCCTTGATCTTTCCCTTGGCTTGCTCAGTCTTCGCCTTGGCCTTCTCGCTGGCAGTCATGAACGCCTCCTCATGGCTTCGAAGTCTTTTTCGCTGTGAGTGGCGACTGCCCGGGCTCTCACTTCATAAACAGATCATCGCTGCCAGCTCTGCCGCGTCGATGGGCGGTCCGGCCGGGATTTGCATGGGCCTCTGACCTGATGCACGACCGACGCGACGTTGTGCTGGCGCGGCATCGTCGCGGTGCATGGCCTGGAAGGTCAGTTCCGGCGGATCCGGAACCGCAGGGAGCAGCGAAGGGCGGGCGGGCTGAGTCGGCAGGAGACGCCCCGCGGAGATCCTGCGCTGCTGGGACGCCGACCGAGTGCGTATTGCGGTGATGCTGCCTCTGCTGCGAGCCCCGTGGCGCCCGACGGGCTCGCACGGAGGCCCTGGGACTGCCGCGCGAGAAGCGGCGACCCGGCGGGAGAATGGTGGAATGATGTGTCGCGCTGGACAGGAGGCCAGGTGTGGGTGAGGAAAGAGACCTGCTGGCGGGGCTGAGCGTGGACAGCAGGCGACCTGAGCAGCCGGTCCTGCTGGACGGCCAGGGAAGGCCTATCCGTACATGGCAGGAGAACTATCCCTACGCCCGTAAGGTGCCCAGAGGAGAGTACGAGCGGGCTAAGCGGATCTTGCAGATCGAATTGTTGAAACTGCAGCGATGGGTCAGGGACACGGGTGCGCGCCTGATCGTCATCTGCGAAGGTCGTGATGCCGCCGGAAAGGGCGGGACGATCCAGCGCTTCACCGAACGCCTCAACCCGCGCGGGGCCCGTGTCGTGGCACTCGACAAGCCCACCGAGCGTGAGGCCGGACAGTGGTACTTCCAGCGCTACGTGGCCCATCTGCCCGGCCCTGGCGAGATCGTCTTCTTCGACCGGTCCTGGTACAACCGGGCGGGCGTGGAGAAGGTCATGGGGTTCTGCACGGCCGAGCAGTACGACCTCTTCCTCAGCCAATGCCCCGCGTTCGAGCGAATGCTGGTAGAGGAGGGCATCTGCCTGGTGAAGTTCTGGTTCTCCGTCTCCCAGGCCGAGCAGCGCACTCGGTTCGCGATCCGCCAGGTCGACCCGGTCCGTCAATGGAAGCTTTCCCCCACTGACATCGCCTCACTGGACCTGTGGGATGCCTACACGCAGGCCAAGGTCGCCATGTTCCGTGCCACGGACACCGTCGAGGCGCCCTGGACCGTGGTCAAGAGCAACGACAAACGGCGCGCCCGGCTCGAGGCCATCCGCCACCTCCTCACCCGCGTCGACTACGCCAGTAAGGACCCCGAAGCTGTCGGTAAACCCGACCCGTTGATCATCGGCGCGGCCGACACCCTCCTCGAACCCGGAGAAGAGGACGCCGCGCTGTCCCCCACGCCGCTGGCCCACAAGCCCGCTGGCCCCGGTCAGCACCCACCCGTCTGAACCTGGGCCTGCCGAGGACAATCCCGAGCAGGCGAACGGTCGCGGCGATGGTGCAAGGACAAGATTGAGCCGTGCATGACTGCGGCTGCAGATCACCCTGCCCAGGGACAAGGTGATCTGCAGCCGCAGGCGCCCGCCGTGCCTATGCGTGCTGATCCGCTGACCTGCGCCCTGGAGCTGTCACTCGTGGTTCCAGTCGAGCCGTAGGACGGCGAGGTCGTCGGTGTGGCGTCCGGTGTTCAGTGCCTGGGTCTCTTTGATGAGGCGGTCGACGTGAGCGGCGGGGTCGGTCGGCGGCAGGTCGCGGATGAGCGCGAGGAGTCCTTCGACGCCGAGCCGCTCGGTGCTCGAGCCGTTGTGGCCTTCGGTGAGGCCGTCGGTGTAGAGGGTCAGGGCTCCGGTGGCCGGCAGCGGGACCGCTGTGGCGGGCCAGCTGCCGAGCTCCGGGGCGATGCCCAGGGCCATTCCGTGTGCGGCGGCCAGTTCCCGGGTGCCTGCGGGGGTGGTGAGGAGGGGTTCGTGGTGGCCGGCGAGGTAGAGCGTGGCCCTGTTTGTCTTCTGGTCGAGGCTGAGGAGGGTGCAGGTCGCGAACAGGGGCTGCGCGCCGCGTTCGGCAATCAGGATGCGTTCCATCAGGTGGAGGAGGTCGGGGCCGCGGTGTCCGCCGAGGACGAGGGAGCGCCAGGCGATCCGCATACAGACGCCGGCCGCCGCGGCGTCGGGGCCGTGTCCGCTGACATCGCCGACCACCGCGTGCAGCAGCCCGTCGTCGTCTTCGACGACGTCGAGGAAGTCCCCTCCCAGCAGAGCCAGCTCGGTGCTGGGCAGGTATCGGCTGGTCACTGTGATGGTGGAGGTGTCGAGGAGGGGTTGGGGCAGCAGGCCGCGTTCCAGGCGGGCGTTCTCCTCGGCACGCAGACGGGCTTTCTGGGCGTCGGCCGTCGTGCGTTCGGTCTGGCTGCGGTAGACGGCGTAGCGGATCGTTCGGTGCAGCAGGTCTGCGTCGACCCTGCCTTTGACGAGGTAGTCCTGAGCGCCGGCAGCCATCGCCTCAGCCCCGGCCTGTGACTCGGACAGGCCGGTCAGGACGATCACCGCGGTATGGGGGGCGAGGTCCCGGACGGCGGCGATCGCCTCGGTACCCGAGACATCGGGAAGGTGCAGGTCCAGCAGGATGCAGTCGACCGGGTGGGAGGCGAGTCGGGCGCGGGCCTCGGCGAGGGTCGTCCTCGTGGCCAGCTCGAACCGCAGCCCCGTGTCGTCCAGGAGCTCCTCGACCAGCAAGGCGTCCCCTTGGTCGTCCTCGATGAGCAGAACGCGGTAAAGGGGTTCCGCTGCAAGGGTGTCCGTCGCCGTGGAGCTCATGTCGCCTGCCCCGTGTCGGCGCGGGTCACTTCCGGCAGCGTGGACGGGCCAGCGGCCGGTGGGGGTTCGCAGGCGAGGGTGAACGTGATGCGGGCGCCCCCTTGGTACTCCGGGTCGACGGCAATGGTCCCGCCGTGGAACTCGACGATCTTCTTGCACATGGCGAGACCGATCCCGCTGCCGTTGTAGGCGTCCTTGGTGTGCAGCCGCTGGAAGATCACGAACACCTTGTCGGCGTACTCGGGCGCGATGCCGATCCCGTTGTCGGTGACGGCGAACCGCCACAGCGCGTCTTCCTGCGTCGCGGAGACGTGAATCCTCGGGGTCTGGTCGGGGCGGCGGAACTTGACGGCGTTGCCGATCAGGTTCTGCCACAGCATGCCCATCTGCGTGGGGTCGGCGACGAGGCTCGGCAACGGATCGTGAGTGATCACCGCCTGCGACTCCTCGATGCTCACGCTCAGGGCGGACAGGGTCTGCTTCAGCACCGAGCCGAGTTCGACGCTCTTCAGCTCAGAGTGGACGCGGCCCACCCGGGAGAAGTCGAGGAGGTCGTTGATGAGGATCTGCATGCGGTTGGCGCCGTCGACCGCGTAGTCGATGTACTGATCCGCCCGGGCATCGAGCTGTCCGCCGTAGCGACGCTGAAGGAGCTGGGTGAAGCTGGAGACCTTGCGCAGCGGCTCCTGGAGATCATGGGAGGCCACGTATGCGAACTGTTCCAGCTCGGCATTCGAACGCTGAAGGTCGGCGGCTTGGGCGTCGAGCCGCAGCCGCGACTCCTCGGTGAACGCCAACTCCCGTACCAGCCGACGGCGCATGACGTCGATCTCACCGCTGAGGCGCCGCAGGTCCGCGGGCCCGGTCGGGTTGATGGGGTGGTCGAAGTCTCCGCCGGCGATGGTACGGGCGGCTGCCCCGAGCTGCTCCAGGGGCGTGGTGATGCCGCGGCGCAGTGCCTCGACGACCAGCGCCGCGAGGACGGCGATGACGAGCGCGATAGCGGCGAACACCCAGTTCCGCAGCCTCATCGTGGCCGACAGGTCTTCCACCGCCTGTGCCCGGTCCTCGCGTAGTCGCTCCTGCTGAGTGCTCAGGGCGCCGCGGACCGCGTCGAAGGCTTCCTTCGCCTCGGCGGCGCGTTCGGCGGTCAGGCGAGAGGGAGTCCCGGCGGGGGAGGCGGCGATCGGTCGGGCGATCCTCTCCTGCCAGGCCTCCGCGGCGTCCTGCACGATCTTCAGGTCCTTCAGTCCGGCCGCGTCGCCGTGGAGAAGGTCCGCCAGGCTTGCGGTGGACGTTGCCTGGTCGGCGAGCCCGCTCCGGTAGGGGGCGAGGAATTCGGGCGTACCGGTGAGCCCGTAGCCGCGGATGCCGGTCTCCTGGTTCAGCAGCGCCGATTCCAGGCGCAACGACGTGCTCAGGGCGGGGGATTGCACATTCACGAGGTCGTCGCTGAGCGATGTCGTACGCTCCAGCACCCATGCCCCCGTCGACCCGAGCAGCGCCAGGACCGTCAGCGACACGGCCACCCCAACGCGCAGCCACCGCCGGGTCGTCCACGAGGAAAACGCCCGCGCACGGGGCAGTCTCTCGTTCCTGCTCACCCTCTGCATCCCTCCGCTGCGACGGCCGCCTTCAAAGGGCGCAGTGCACACTGTAGAGGGCGTTCGACAACGCTGGTTGTCGCGAGACTGGATCAGGTCCTAAAGTGCCAGGTATGCCTGGCAAGAACTTCGTTCTGCGGACCACCCCCGATGAGACGGCCGCAGCTGCCGAAGCGGCGGTCGGACAGCTCGCGAGGCGTCTTGCCCTGCAGCTACTGGAGGATCCCTCGCCCTCGTCGAGAAGCGGACCGGCGCAGGCCCTGACTCTCCTGCACCTGCTGGACCACCTCCAGCAGGCCGCCGAACGCCTCCAGCGGGAAGCGGCGGCGGCCGCCGCCCGCACGGGAGCCCGGTATCCGCAGATCGGCGCTGCCTGCGGCATGACCCGCCAGGGCGCCCGGCGCCGCTGGCCAGGACTCGTCAATCACTCCACCGAAGCACCCACGGAGCATCCGATGATGACCACCCCCGCCCGCCCCTTCGACGTCCTCCTCGTCGAGGACGACATGGCCGACGCCATGCTCATCGAGGAAGCCCTTTCCGAGCGCGGGGGCCGCAACCTGGTTCAGGTCACCGACGGAGTCGCCGCTCTTGAACACCTGCGCACCCCTGGCAGTGTGCGCCCCGACCTCATCGTCCTGGACCTCAACATGCCCCGGATGAACGGCCGGGACCTGCTCAAGGTCCTGAAGACCGATGACGACCTGCAGACCATCCCGGTCGTGGTCCTCACGACCTCCTCGGCGCCCGACGACGTCGTCGGCGCTTACAGCAGCCACGCCAACGCGTACGTGACCAAGCCGGTCAACCTGGAGGAGTTCGAACAGGCCGTCCAGAGCATCGACGCCTTCTACTTCGACACCGCAGCCCGCCCCCGCCACGCCTGAGACCACGGTCGGGGCCTTGTCCGACAGGGCCGTCGCTCGAGGAGGCCGGGTGGGCGAACCGGCGGACGAAGGCGAGGGCGGTGTCGGCGACCTTGCGCCAGCCGTGGTCGATGGTCAGGGAGTGGCCGCGTTGACCAAGATCTGGAGAGTCGGCAGGACCGACAGGCGATTGTGCTCCCGGCTTGCCCTGCCCTGCTGGACCGAGACGACGAACGAAGCAGAAGCGATGGCCGTGGCGCAGATAGCAGTGACTGTATTGGCATCCATTCTGAAGTCCCTCCTCCTGGGGAGGACTTATTCTCACCCGGTACGGTTGCTTTACCTGGCGTGTCTGCCGCCCCGGCCTTGGCTGCACGGCTCACAAGCAGGCACTTGACCGGAGTTACGTGATGCCGTGATCAGGGCGGGCCACGGCGGGCCTTCAGGTGCAGTGGCGGGGCGGCCGGCCAGCACGTAGCCACGATACTCATCACCCGCCATGGACTGGTTTACCCACCGTTCGCGTACTGCTCCGATTCAAGTCTCGGCAGCGTCCAACGCGGCAAGGGGGTGGTTCGTGGTTGCCAAGGGGAGGCCGAACTCATCTTCCCCGACGTCGAACAGCGGCGGCAGCGATCACCGGGAGTCGGCAGATGACGGGTCGCGTGAAGTGATCGCTGAACTTGTCGCTGACTCCACATTGCATGAAGGACTGCGCGGTCTTCGACACCATGCCCGGACTAATCGGCCCGTTCGATGACTACCAGCCCGATGCAGGAGACGGACGAGCCTCCGCGGGACGAATCCTCCGCAGGGGGAAGGGCTGAGCCGCTCTCTCTTGATGCTCAGGATCGCAGGACAGCGTCTGCGAGTGCCACAACGACCCCGTCGCCATTGCAGTACCCCGAATCGCTGATGTCGGGGGCGATGAGGAGTTTGACGACGTTGGAGACGTCCACCGTCACACTCTGGGGGTGGTTGATCTCCAGCATGACGTTCTTGCGTTCCGTCTCATCGCCGAAAATCGACAACTTTCCGGGCGTTGCTACCCCATTGTCGTCGAGCCCCACCGTCAAGGTGAGCGTCTTGTAGCGTTCGTTGATGCTGTACTCGACGCTGGTATTGCAAGCGAGGGAAAAGGTCATGGCGTTTGAGTAGGTTTTGCCTTTCAGTGTGGCGGAGCGCAGCTTGATTCTCTCGTCGTAGGGGTCGTTGATTGGGGTGAGGTCTCGCAGCGCGACCTCACCCGTCGGCAACGGAGCGGGACTGGAAGGCGTCGCGGTGTCGCCCGTGTCGAGGGGTGGCGGCGCCGTAACGGTGGCGGTCTCCGTGACCGTCACGGTCCTGGCAGTAGGCGAGTTGACCACGGCTGGCAATCCGAAGAAGCCGAGCAGCAGACCGATAACGGCGGTTACGGCAGAGACGAGGGCTGCGACCTCGCCCAGGCGCCGGGGCGTGGGCGCAGGCCCGGGGCCCGGCGGCTGCGGCGGTAACGGCGGAATCCCGTCGCCCGGCGGTGGTGATGAACTCACGGAACGGCCCTCCTGCACGCTTAGGTGGAGTGGAAGGGCATTAAACCCGATCAATTGGACGCGGCACCAGAGGTCAAGATTTCCTCGGCCAGCGCGGAGAGCAGGTGGACCCCGCTCTGGTCCCCGTCGGAGACGACGAAAACCCTCACCGCGCGGTGTCCGTCAGCAGCCGCACGCAGCGCTGCTCCCCGTTTCGCCGGCAGCCCGTTGAATCCGCTGCCCGAATACACAGGCACGCCGGACGGGTCGGCGACAGCGACAAGCTGAGGAACCATCCCGGCTGTCTCGCAGACGATCTCCAGCCGCACTGGCTGGCCGGCCTGCGGCTGGACAGCGGACGAGATCCAGACCGGCGTGGCTCGGCTGCCACAGGATCTCGAGATCCGCAGTGGGGTGGCGGCCTGGAATCGGGCCGCCTCGAACGCCGCGTGCATGGATCCGGCCGCGCAGCAACTCCCCATCCTTGTCCATGTGTCCCAGCCTCCCAGCCGCCACCGACAGCCGAGGCCGTCGCCAGGCACCGGCCAGCGCCTACGGCGGCGCTCCCCCGCCCGTCGCGTCCCAGCCCTCCAGGGAGGCGGCGAGGGCGCGGCGTTGCGCTTCTTCGCGAGCAACCTGCCGGGCGAGGACGTCGCGGTCGACGTACGGGGCGACGGCGGCAAGGATCCGGCGCTGGAGTTCGGCCGGCTCCAGGGCCTCCACCTCCCACTGCACCGGATGGCGGAGGTCGAAGTCGTAGCGCTCGGCGAAGGCCGGCCACCTCGGGGCGCCCTGCTTGCCCTCGGCCGCGGGCAGTTCGTAGGCGCGGACCTGGTCGTAGGTCAGCAGCACACGCTCAGTCCGGCTCCAGCAGCCGGTGCGCGCCACCCAGTCCCGCTTGACGTCCTTGCCGATGCCTCTCCGGGGCGCCATGAGCGTGCGACTGGAGTTCACGCAGCTCAGAAGCGGTCGAGACGACCACAGCGGGCGCAACAGGTGGGGTGCACGAGGCTCGCCTCAGACACACGCGCCAGCAACAACCTGTTTCGCGTGGCCCCGGGCCGTCACCGGAGGTCGGCCCTGTCCGGCCTGTCCGAGCTGAAGGCGCCCGGCGCAGCGAGACCGCCGCCGGCACCGTCCGATCGGCCATGCCCACACCCGCGAGCACTGGCTCAGACCACCTTGAGACACACCTGGAGCGGTCAAGAAGATCACCGGTGCCAGGACCAGCTGCTGGCGTTCTACGACTTCCCTGCTGAGCACTGGATCCACCTGCGCACCACGAACCCCGTCGAGTCGACCTTCTCCACCGTCCGGCTGCGGACCAAGGACACCCGCGGTGCCGGCTCCCGCACCGCCGCCCTGGCCATGGTCTTCAAGCTCGTCGAGTCCGCCCAGCAACGGTAGCGGGCCGTGAACGCACCCCACCTCGTGCCCTCGTCCGGGCAGGTGCCCGCTTCGAACGCGGTCAGCTCGTCGAACGCCCCGAGGCGGTTGCGGCATGATCAAGGCCAGCCGATTTCCTGGGGGCCGACGTGGCATGGTCTGAACACGTGGTGGTGCGAGACGGCATCCGGCTTGCCTGCCGGGACTGGGGCGGGCCCGGACAGCCCATCGTGTTGCTGCACGGCCTGGCCGGTCACGCGGGTGAATGGGACGTGCTGGCACGGAAGTTGAGCCCCGGATACCGGGTCGTCGCCCTCGACCAGCGCGGGCACGGCGCCAGCGAGCGCCACCCGTGCGACGTCTCCCGCGCCTCCTACGTCGCCGACGTCATCGCCGTTGTCGATCAGCTGGCGCTGCAGCGGCCCGCTCTGGTCGGCCAGTCGCTGGGCGGGCAGACGGCCATGCTCACCGCCGCCGCGCATCCCGGACTCGTCCGCGCGCTCGTGCTCGTCGAGGCCGGCTCCGGCGGTCCGAACCCGAACGGCCCCGTGGACGTCGGCGAATGGCTCGACTCGTGGCCGACACCGTTTCCCTCACGCGAAGCGGCAGCCGCCTTCCTCGGCGGCGGACCGGTCGGCGCAGGCTGGGCGGCCGGGCTGGAAGAACGCGACGGTGGATGGTGGCCTCGCTTCGACCGGGACGTGATGGTCCGCTCGCTGACGGAGAACGCCCAGCGTTCCTTCCGGCAGGAGTGGGGGCAGGTCGCATGCCCCACCCTGGTCGTCCTGGCGCAATCCAGCTTCATCCCTGCGCAGGAAGCCGACGAGATGCTCCGGCAGCGACCGGCCACCATGGCCATGAGCATCCCCGGCACTGGCCACGACCTGCACCTGGAACAGCCTGGGATCCTGCACACCACGCTCTCGAACTTCCTCGAGGGCCTCGCCTGAAACTCCTGCACGGTCACAACGACACCTAAAGTCAGACCCCGCACATGACCATCGATCCACAGATCTTGACCATTACTCCGGGTGGCGACCAGCCCTTGTGCGCACGACGACAGGCTCGCCCTCGAGCCTGTCCCGATGCCTCAGTGGACCGGCCAACTGATCGCGTGGGCCGGGATGACCACGGAAGCCTGAACGCGCCGCTTGCCTTCGGTGGGGCTTCGCCGTTTGCTCGACTGTGCTTGCGCGCATGAAGCCCTCGCCGAGCCGTCGTTCCCGCGCCCGCGGGGTAACTCGATCGACGCCGCCATGTCGGCCGTGCTCGCCTAGGACTTGTCCGTTCGATCATGTGACTGCGCTGTGTCCAGGTCGTTGTTCCGGGAACAGGGCGGGGTGATCTGAACGATGCCGAGTGGGAACAGCTGAGATCGTTCCTACCGGTGAGCAACGGGCGTTGTGGCCGGTGGCGTCACCACCGGCAGGTGATCGACGGGATTCTGCACCGGGTGCGGACCGGGGTGCAGTGGCGTGACCTGACCGAACGGTTCGGCCCGTGGAAGACCGTCTATGAACGGCACCGGCTGTGGTCCGCCGACGGCACCTGGGAACGACTTCTCCAGCGGGTCCAGGCCGAGGCCGACGCAGCAGGCGAGATCGACTGGGACGTCTCAGCCGACTCCACGATCGTGCGCGCATCAGCACGCGGCCAGCGCCCGCACCGATCCGCCTTCGGCCCTGTTTCAAAGTGGGCCGAAGCGGCAGAACACCAGGACGAGACGCCGTGGCAGAGCCTTCACGGCCGGCTGGTGGAGGTGGTGCAGGAGGTGAGGGCCTGGGCCGCTCGCGGGGCGGGTTCACCGCCAAGCTCCACCTGAGCGCGGACGGCCGCTGCCGCCCGCTGTCCCTGGTGGTGACACCTGGACAGCGGGCGGAATGCGCGCAGTTCAAGCCCGTGCTGGAGAACATCCGTGTGCCCCGGCCGGGGCTGGGCAGGCCACGCAAGAAGCCGGACAGCGTCGCGGCCGACAAGGCGTACAGCAACGGCCCGTGCCGCGACTACCTGCGGCGAAGGGGCATCCGGCACACGATCCCGGAGAAGCCCGACAGCCAGGCCGCCCGCCTGCGGAGGGGATCGCGCGGCGGACGTCCACCCGGCTTCGACCAAGAGCGGTACAAGACTCTCCCGGGAGCTGGCAAGTCGCACATGCCTAACGTGCCTTCGCTCCAGGCGGCTTCAAGTTCCGGGATCGTTTAGATCGCCAGGTGTGCAGCGGCGCCGTTCGGGAACTCGGCGCATCGTCAGTGCCGCGGGCCAGGGACGGGATGGCGACGTCGGGGGTGCCGGTGCCCCGGACGATGACGGTCTGCTCGTCGAGCGCGTTGAAGACGTCGTCGATCAGCCGCTAAGCCATGCGTGGAGCCTCGTACCGGATCACCCCAATGAGCCTGCGGCGTCCTGCCTTCGCATGGAACGAGCGACGGCCCCCTCTCGTTGAGAACCCCACCCCCTCGCCCGGACATCCCTCACCGCGCATCACTTGTCAGGCGCAGCTCAGGAGCGCCATTCAGTCGCGGGTGGCGAGTTCCTGGGCCAGTTCCGCGCACCGTACTCGGGCCGGGGAGAAGTCGTGGGGCAGCTTGGCGACCGCCTCGAACGCGCTCATGCCACCATCCTTGGCATCCGGCTCCGGTGTGTCTTCGGCGCCCTCGGGGTGAGCGGTGTCCAGGGCGTCGAGGAGGGCTGCTTCCTCCTCTGCGATCCCCGACTCTTCGATCGCCGTCATCAGGGTCTTCTCGAAGGCGTGGCGCTGGGCGGCCGTTTTGGCGACGCGTGGGTCGTCGACGGCGACGGTCTCGTCGAGTGCTTCCTCGGCGGTGTCCACGCGGTCGGACTCGGCCCGAAGTTCGGGATGGGTGGCCAGCGCGATGAACCGGGATGCCTGCACGGCCGCGCCGAGAGGACCGAAGATCCGCTCGGTGACGAGCAGGGTGTCCAGGTCCGCCTGGCGCAGCGAGCCCTCGGGAAGACTCTTCAGACGGCCGGTGACTGCCTTGGAGAGCAGGCCCATCCGGCTGCCCTCGGCACGCATCCGCTGCACACGGGCCCGCTGGCGGGCAAGCTCCGCCTCCTGGGCGGTGAGAGCCTCCTCCAGCCGGGCCAGGGTGGCCCCCATGCCGTCCCCTTCGCTCTCGCCGGTCCCGGCCGCGGTCTCGGTCCCGGCCGCGGTGGTGGTGAAGGCGTCACGGATGTCGTCCAGGGCGATTCCCGCGTCGGCCATCTTCCGGATCCACAGCAGCCGGACCACGTCCTGGAAGCCGTAGCGGCGGCGGCCGTCGCCGCCCCGTCCGGGCTCGGGGATCAGGCCCATGTCGTGGTAGTGCCGGATCGCCCGCGGTGTCGTGCCCACCAGGGCCGCCACGTCACCGATCTTGGCCTGACGCGACACGAAGAAGGACATGGGCATCAGTGAAGGACCTTTCACAAAGAACGAGGACACTCCACCTGACCACATGACGCTACGGCAGGTGCAAACCTGCACCTGCCCCCGCACGTCGACCCCGGTTTCCTGGTCCGTTCCCACTCGGACCCCGTCCCTCACCGAGGAGTACGTGCGTGGACCGGCCCTCCTCGCCGACGGGTGGTGGGCTTCAGGAGAAGACGGCGGGCCTGAGGGTCCGGGCGCACCACTGCTCGAAGCCGGTGGGGGAGGCGGTGTCCGGGGTGCGGGCGACGCCGGCGTCCAGGCCCTGGTCCTTGGCTCGCTTCATGTCGACGATGCCCCGGACGAACGACTCGGTGAGGCCGTGGCCGACGAGGGCGGTGTGCAGTTCGTCGAGCGGCTGGCGTTCGTAGCGGACGGGTCGGCCGAGCTGTTCGGTCATGATGCGGGCCAGGTCGTTGGGGGACAGGTCCTGCGGCCCGAGGACCGGGACGCTGTCGGTGCCGGTCCACGAGCGGTCCAGCAGCAGGCCGGCGGCCACGGCCGCGATGTCGGCGGCGGCGACGAGCGGAGCCTTGCGGTCGGCGTCGGCGGTGTCGGAGAAGACGCCCTTCTCGCGGATCGAGTCGGACTCCTCCAGGAGGTTCTCGAAGAAGGACGGGTTGGCCAGGGCCCGGTAGGCGGCGCCGCTGTCGGCGATGAGGTCGTCCAGGGCGTGGGTGGCGGTGACGAGGCCGGCCCGGTCGGCGAGCGGGGTGCCGCGGCCGAGGGCGGAGACGCCGACGACATGGCCGACGCCGTGGGCGGTGAGCGCCCTCACGGCGGGTCCGCTGAAGCCGCTGTAGGCGTCCCGCGGGGTCGGGGCGGGGATCGGGGGTACGAGCCAGAAGACGGCGTCCGCACCCTCGAAGGCCCGGTCGACGACCTCGGCGTCCGCGTGCGAGCCGGCGATCACCTCGACGCGTCCGCGCGCTGCGTCCGGAAGCCGGGCGGGGTCGCGCACGACTACGCGCAGTTCCTCGCCTGCGGCAGGGGCGGACTCCAGGAGCCGGGAGAGCAGGTGACGGCCGATGTTCCCGGTGGGAGCGGTAATGACGATCATGAAAACCTCGCAGGTCGCGCTGGTCGGTACGCCCCTCATCCTGCTGAGGACCCCAGTGCTGCCACAATGGGAACATTGGCATGGAATCATTGACGGAAATGGAATGATGCTGGTGAACAGCCTGGATTCGGCCCTCGACGCCAACCTGGCCATCGCGCTGGACGCCCTGCTGGCCGAGCACAGCGTCACCCGGGCCGCCGCCCGCCTGCACACCTCGCCCGCCGCCATGAGCCGCACCCTCGCCCGCCTGCGCCGCACCCTGCAGGACCCGCTGCTGGTCCGGGCCGGGCAGACCATGGTCCCCACCCCGCGCGCCCTGGCCCTGCGCGAGGAAGCCGCAGCCGTGGTGCAGCGCCTCGGAGCCCTGCTCAGCCCCGATGCCGGCGTCGACCCCGCTGCTTTGCGCAGCACCTTCACCCTTCAGACCGCCGACCTGGTCGGCGCGGCACTGGCCCCCGGACTGCTGCGCCTGGCCGAGCAGGAGGCGCCGGGGGTCTCGTTCCGGCTCCGGGCCGAGGAGTTGGAGGCCGGCCCGGCCCTGCGCGACGGCCGGATCGACCTGGAGGTCGGGTCCATCGACCACGTGGACCCCGAAACGAGGGTCGAGGAACTGGTCAGCCTGCGCATGATGGCGGCCGTCCGGCCCGGCCATCCGCTGTCCGAAGGACCCCTGACCCCGGCCCGGTTCGCCGCCGCCCAGCACGTCGCGGTCAGCCGCCGTGGCCGGTTCACCGGCCCCCTCGACACCGCCCTGGCCGAGCAGAACCTTCATCGGCGGGTCGGCATCGTCCTCCCCGGCCACCTGGCCGCCATGACCCTCGCCGCGCGCAGCGACATCGTCTGCCTCGTCCCCGCCGCACTCCCCGGGGCCGCCCCCTCACCCCTCACCGGTGACGCCATCGCCCTCGGACTGCACCTCCTGGAGATCCCCCTGGCGCTGCCGCCCGTGACCGTCGGCATGGCCTGGCACCCCCGCCACGCAGCCGACAGGGCCCACCACTGGCTCCGCAACGCCGTCCGCCGAACCCTGTGCACACCCGAGAGTCCAGCCGCATGAGTCGACCTGGCGCGGCGCATGACCGGGCCTGAACCGGCCCGGTCGGTGCTGGTGAAGATCGCGGCCCGTGAGCAGGACCGGCCACCGAGGCCGAGCAGGTCGGCGCAGCCCGATGAACTCGCCGCCCTGCTAAGCGAGTTGGGGTGGGGGTGGAGTACCAGCAGGATCGTCCGTGCGCTCGCCGCCGACCGCTGTGCCGCCCTCGGCTGGTGCGCCGGGACGCGGGCGGCGGCGGGGCCTCGAGGTATGAGTGGTGTGATCGTGCGGGTCGAGCGAGTCGTCGACGGAGGTGCTGGAGGAGTTCTAGGAGAGCCAGAAATCCAGAGTGCCCACCAATTCTCCCTTGGTTACTCTGGATATGTTTGCGTGGCCGATGGCGGTACCGACAGCAGTGTTGGCGCGGTGCGAAAGCCCCAGAGTCTCATTCCAATACCTTACGCTGTCCAGATCCTCGCTGTAATCTGCGATCTCCTGGCAGACTCTCTGGCCGCTCAACTTTTTCCTGAGCGCACTCTCTAATTCAGACTCGTGATCGAGAAGGTCGTGATCGATCAATAGTTGGTGCAGATCATCTCGGTCTGTCGCTGAGACCTGGAATTTTCCTGGATCTCTAGGACTGGCCATCACGGCCGAGGTGTTTTTGAGCTTTTTGAGTATGTGGTGGGGCCCCGCGAGCGGTTTCCCTTCCAGGTCGACGGGGAAGTCGTTGACATCGATAGGCTCGGCAAACAGACCCGGATACGTTTCCCACAGGAACTCCAGCAACCGGTTCCCTCCACCCAGTGTGACGCAACCGAGAGCTTCCAGGTAGTGCACATCGGCATCCTTGAGAGCGTTCATCTGTCGCGTGAACGGAACCAGGCAGCGGACCAGGTTCTCATAAACCTGCTCGTGATGGGTCATTCGGGGGAATTTGAGCTGCTGGAACGCGAAGACTGAACTCAGGGCGGCGAAATGCACATCGGTTAGTCTCTGGGCGGTCTGTATTGCGGCACTCAGAGTCAGGCTGACGATCGTCCGCTCCGGCCTTGCCGTTCGGTCGACCAAAAGATCCGTCAGTACCTCACGAAGGTCCCTGTCTCCGCTCCTCGCGAACCCCGCTTGCGCCTCTAAGATGTCCGACTGAATCCCCGGATCCTCGATGTTGCGAATCGATCCCGGTTCCCGGTCGTGAAGTTCTTTCAGGTAATTCTCGGCGAACTCTTCGGCGCGCCCCGTTGCCACCCTGTAGGCATTTTGTGACAGCTTGGAAAAATTTTCCCTGAAGACATCCATGGCGATGGCTTTGGCGTCGCTATAGCTGACTCCGTATTGCACTACCTGGGCTTGAATATTCGTGGAGCCGTCCCCGCCCTGTTGATTCTGCCGCCGAATCAACTGTCGCTCCCCGGGCTGCTGCCGAACGTGATGTTCCCACCGCTTTGAAGATTGGTGGAATTGTCTCCGCTTCTTTGGGTCTGGCGCGGCGGCCCGTCACCTGTCACAGCCCGACGGGCCGGCATGAGCTGGTACACGGCTACGGCCAACGATCCGATGCCCGTCAGGGCGCTCACGATGCTGGAGAGCTTGTCCGCTCGATCCAGCCCCAGGTAGACGCTGAGAGCAAGGCAGGTGAGTCCGAGCACTGCAGTCGTGCACGTCAGTATGGTCCGTCGCGCTCCGGTCATTCCAACAGTGTGAGTCATTCAGGCGCGGACTGCACGGGTTCGGCATGCAATATCGCCCTTTCTCGCGGTGAGTTGGAGTCGGGCGCTACCGAGTGAACCTGACACAAGGGCATGTCAATAGGCGGTTGAGACTGAGGGGTGCAGGAGTGACGTAGCACCACTCCATCGATCTGCTGAGCTCGCCGCGGGGCAATGGAGACGTGCCCCGCAGGCGAGTCATGCCAACGTCAGTCGCTGCTTGAAGAAGTGCGGCGCCTGTTGAACCACACACCCGCACCGAGTCCGAGCAGGGCTACGACGCGGCAATCTCCTTGGCGTCCGGGAGCTGCTTGACCTTGATCGTGTGCTCGGCTTCGACGCCGAGCTTGAGGGCGGGGCCGACACACCGAGACGGCAACTGCGGCGCGACGCGGCGATCCGACTCGTCCAGATGGCCACCGGCCGCACCCGCCGCTCCGCCGCCCTCTATCTAGGAATCCCCCTGGGATCGCTGCAGTGCGCCAACGTCAGCATCCGCTCCTGGCAGAAGGAACCAGGCAATGCCGTGACGTACCAGAATGCCCTTCGCCGCGTCGCCGAGATCGCTATCGCCGAAGGCGACCCGCGAGGTGCCTTGGCCAGGTGACGGCGTCTCCGTGATGGGGCGGGTATTGACGGTCCGCCCACTCACGAAGTTCGGCGGACAAAGTGTGCGGCGGCGTCCTGTAGCGCGTTGTGGGCGCTGATGGCGATCGAGCGAGCTGTTGGTAGGTCGTCTGGGACATCGCCGAGCGTGAATGAGGTGGTGAGAAGCACGTCGGCGAGGTCCAAGATCCGCTGGTCACTGACTGTGAGGCGAACGGCGACCATGGCCTTGGTTACCTTCGCCCGCACCTCGTATCGCATGGCTCGCGCTTCCAGTGGTTCATCGAGCCCGAGCTCGCGCATCGTTTGTTTCAAGTACTGATGCGCCCGATAGTCAGTCGCGGCCCCCAGTAAGGACGAGAGCGCCTCTACTGCATCTTGGCGTCGGCGTTCGCGCCGGAGAGTGCGATGGATCAGATACTGCATCAATCCGGCTACGACCGCGCCAAGAAGAGCAGCAGCGGCGGCGATTATCGCTGTGGCCATGAGGTCTCCCGAGAGGCTTCGGAACGCGGCGAGGTGAGGGAAAGGCCCGCGGGCGCGGGGGCTGCGGCGAGACCTGCCCGCCCGCCGACCTGTGCCAAGCCTCGTCAACACCCCTGCCATGCAAACCAGCGGACTTCTGCTGCCGGTTCCGGCTCTCGCCGGGCTCTTCCCGGCGTCGGCGGGTGCCGGGAGACGGCGATATCCGGTGAGGACGGCAGGGGCGGCGGGGTTCCTGCTGAAGGGCGAGGGACCGTACCCCAGAAGAGCCGACCGGCAGGCAGAAGCACCCCGACCGACCTTTCATCGCCGCCGCACCTGGCCGCGCCGCTCGCCGAGCCGGTGCCCTGGCTGGGTGACTTCGCCGGGCATCTCGCCGACCGGCACTGCGTCGGACGTGCCTGCACCATGATCAGCACGCTGGGCAGGCTGCTGGCCGACGAACACCCAAACCACCCCCAAGCCCTGCTGGACCGTGCCCGCCGCCCCGGCCGCTCGATGGGCTCCCTTGCCCGCGCGCTCGAAGGCTTCTTCATCCAGCGCGGCCTCGCCCTTCCCACCGATCAGGAGCATCGGCTCGCCCCGGACGCCATCGGCACCGCATCGACGCGACCCCGGTTCCGTTGCGACCGCAGGTTGAGGCGTTCGCGGAATCCATGCTGCGAGCACGCGAGCGCGCCAGGAAGGCCGGCACCCTGCCTCGCACCGACAGCCCGCTTAGTGAACAGCACGCGTTTCAGGGCCACGAGAAAAGTAACGGGGCGAGTCTCGGCGGCCTGGCTGACCGAACTGCTCCACCGGAACGGGTTCCGGTGGAAACGGACCCTGCTCATACGGGCACCGTAGGACCGGCAGCCGGCCTACGACAGGCGCACGGACGGTTAAGGCGAGCGGCCTATATCCGCTGCACGTACGCAGCCCGCCATTCCGGCGACGGGTCCGCACCCACCTCGGTCCAGTACTCCCGCCCACCCACGATCCTGCCGTCCCGAACGGTCCAGAACGACGCCACGCGGTGGACCCCCATGGCGTCGTGCGGGACCTCCACCTCAGAGACCACTGCCTCGCCGTCCGCCACGATCCGCAGCACCCGAATCGACCACCCCTCCGGATACTCCGCATTGATGCTCACGAAGTTGCCGCGACCCACGATCCGCTCTCCACTCACGGGCCACTCCACCACCAGGTCATCGGCCAGCAACTCACCTAGCCCCTCCCAGTCCCGGGCCTGCATGCGGTCCCACAAGGCTTCAACGATCTTCGAAGACTCCACGGCCGCATCCTGACAGGCCCCACTGACAACACCCGGTCCGTGATGCCGGATAGCCGCTGGCGACAGCAAGGACCATGCTGGGGTTCCGTCAACATCCGGCCATCCCCTCGACTCGTTCCGCAGTCCCCGGCTCCTCGGTGTCTCCCTGGGCCGGAGCGGGCCAGGCCGCGAGCTGGAAGCGCGCCGGGCGGTCTTCGTGCCGTCCGACTCGGCATTCGTCGCCGGCCTTGCCCAGGGCCTTGTGCATCCGGGTGAGGAACCGGTCGTACTGCTCATGCCAGATCACGGACGAACCCGCGTCCGCGTACGCGTCGGTTCTGATTCCAAGATCAGCGCGGGCGGTTCGGGGAAGGGCTCGAAGCTAGCGAGTGGATTCGTCATGCGGCAGCCGCCTCCTCACGGCTGGCCCACGCGGCTGCATGGGCTTTCGCCTGGTTCTACTTCGCGGTCGCCTCGCGCGAACGCTCCGCCTCGTTGGCCGCTCGCAGGTCGCGGACGTGACTTTGGATCTCGGCCCAGGATTCCCAGGTCCACATGCCGTCGAGCCGGGTGACGACAGGGGGGGAGGTTGTCCGCGAGCACCAAGGCGTGGCCTTCGGGCAGAGCCCTGATCTCGTCGCCACGCAGGACCGGTTCCAGAGCCATGTGCGTGAGTGGACCCGCGGGAGGCGGTTGCGGGGATCGGACGATGCCAACCGGCAGCGGGGAGCCAGCTGGTCGTGGACGGTGGTGTCCGGGGGGCTGGTCATCGTCGCGACTGGTGTCCTGATCGACGCACTCCCAGCGCGCCTGTTCCTCGTCCCCGCCCTCATCGTCGGCCTCGGTCACCGGACCACGCGGCCCACCATCCTGCCCCGGGATTCCGCCTCTGAGCTCCCTCTTCCTCCGCCCGGCCGTGAGGTCGCGGACCAGGCTGCCGTACGGGCGGTCCCGGTCCGCGAGCCCTGAACCCTCCCGGCACGGCGTGCTCACTCGTTCGGGTGACAGGGCCAATCCGCCGGGTCGGCGCCGCCGAATGCCGGGTGTGAACAGCTTCCGCAACACCGTCACCCGGGCCTGTCTCGGGGCACTGTCCGGCCTGCTGGCCGGGTTCACCGCGCTTGCGGTGGCCGAGCCGGTCGCCAGCCTGGTGCGGCCCGCGGCCGGACCGGTGACGGTGGTCGGGGGAGCGGTCATCGACCGCACCCCGGCCGCAGTGAAGGACTTCGCGATCCGCACGTTCGGAGAGAACGACAAGTTCGTCCTCCAGCTCGGCATCCTCGTCCTGCTGGGTCTGTTCGCGATCGTCCTGGGCGTCCTCGCGCTGCGGTACCGCAGGGTGGGGGCGGCAGGGGTTCTGGTGTTCGGGATCGTCGGTGGGGCCGCCGCACTGAGTCGGCCCGACAGCGCGGGTATCGCGGACGTCCTGCCCTCCGTGGTCGGCGCGGCAACGGGCGCTGCGGTGCTCTATGCCCTGGCGGGCAAGGCCAACTTCGCCGGCTCGGCCACGCGTCACGAGGCCGCCGCGGGCGGCTGGAGTCGGCGCGGATTCCTCGCCGCCGCCACCGCCACCGCGGCCGCGGCGACCACCGCCGGGGTGCTGGGCCGGGTGCTGTCCGGGCAGCGAGGCCGGGGCGCCGTCGCCTCCCGCGCCGCCCTCGCCCTGCCCGCACCCGCCTCGCCAGCACCCGCGCTGGCCGCGGGCGTCCAGCTCAAAGCCCCCGGCATCAGCGCGTTCACCACGCCGAACCGGGACTTCTACCGCGTCGACACGGCCCTCGTCGTACCCAGGGTCGACGCCGGAACCTGGCGGCTGCGGATCCACGGCAAGGGAGTGTCCCGGCCCCGCACCTACACCCTCGACCAGCTCCTGTCCCGCCCGCTGATCGAACGGGACATCACCCTGACCTGCGTCTCGAACGAGGTCGGCGGCCCCTACCTCGGCAACGCCCGCTGGCTCGGCGTACGCCTGGCCGATCTCCTCGCCGAGTGCGGGGTGAGACCGCCGTCGAAGGGCGGCACCGCCGATCAGCTGGTGGCCCGTTCCGTGGACGGCATGACGCTCGGCTCCCCGGTCGAGGACGTCATGGACGGACGCGACGCGATGCTCGCGGTCGGCATGAACGGCGAACCGCTTCCCTTCGACCACGGGTTCCCCGTCCGCATGCTCGTCCCCGGCCTCTACGGCTACGTCTCGGCGTGCAAGTGGATCGAGGACATCGAGCTCACTGCCTTCGACGCCTACGACCCCTACTGGGTCAAACGGAAGTGGGCCCGGAAGGCCCCGATCAAGTCCCAGTCCCGTATCGACACCCCCAAACCGTTCTCCCGCCCCGTCGCTGGAACCGTCGCCGTCGCCGGCGTCGCATGGGCCCAACGCCGCGGCATCACCCGCGTCGAGGTCCGCATCGACGAAGGCCCCTGGCAGGACACCGACCTCGCAGCCCAGGCCGGCGCCGACACCTGGCGCCAGTGGTCGTACCCCTGGCAGGCCACCCCGGGCGGACACACGATCACCGTCCGCGCCACCGACGGCGCCGGTGAAGTGCAGACCGAGGAACGCGCCCGGACCATCCCCGACGGAGCGAGCGGCTGGCACAGCGTCTTCGTCACCGTCGCATAGGACCACCGGACCGGCCGCCAGGCCGACCCGGCAGCACCACCGAACGTTTCACCAACCCCAGATCGACCGATTCCAGGAGCGAACAATCATGAACAGCATGCGGATCCGCCGTACCGCGCTCGCCGTCGCCGCCGCGGCGGTGCTGCCCTTCTCGCTGGCCGCCTGCTCGGACTCCGGCAGCGACGCCAAGGCATCGCCCACCGCGGCCGCCGAGGACGCGGCCAAGATCGGCGAGAGGTCCCCGGCAAGCGACGGCACGACGAGCGACAAGCCGTTCGGCCCGGCGTGCGCCGGCGTCCCCGCCGAGGGGGCGGGCTCGTTCGACGGCATGGCCAAGGACCCGGTCGCCACGGCCGCCTCCAACAACCCGGCCCTGTCCACCCTGGTGGCCGCCGTCAAGCAGGCCGGCCTGGTCGACACCCTCAACAACGCCAAGGACATCACCGTCTTCGCACCCACCAACGACGCCTTCGCCAAGATCCCGAAGGCCGACCTGGACAAGGTCCTCGCCGACAAGGAGCAGCTGACCAAGATCCTCACCTACCACGTCGTCGGCCAGAAGCTCACCCCGAAGCAGCTGGAGAGCGGCAGCTTCGAGACCCTGCAGAAGGGCATGGTCACCACGAGCGGCTCGGACGAGGCCTACAAGGTCAACGACACCGCCACGGTGGTCTGCGGCAACGTCAGGACCGCCAACGCCAACGTGTACATCATCGACACCGTCCTGATGCCCAAGTAGCCCGCAGGCGCCGTTCGGCGCGGGGACTCGTGTGGGAACGAGCACAACAACCGGTGGCCCGGCATCCTCCGAGATCGGAGGAT
Organism: Streptomyces sp. NPDC051907; assembly: GCF_040681075.1. Lineage (NCBI taxonomy): Bacteria > Bacillati > Actinomycetota > Actinomycetes > Kitasatosporales > Streptomycetaceae > Streptomyces > Streptomyces sp. NPDC051907. Next base: position 21,628 of record NZ_JBFAYB010000024.1, read on the forward strand.
GCCGGGCCACCGGCCATGGGCTTCGCGTCCGCACCGTGCCGCTGCGCCCCCGCCAATTCGGGTGCACCGGTGCCCGGTCAGCCCTCGCAGGGCATCCAGCGCGGTGCCTGCCATGGGGCGCGAAGCGTCGCCCTGCCCTACTCCGCGCGCACCCCAGCCACCCGCCGCGTGCTTGCAGTCGACGACCGGTTGGCTCTGCGCAGGGTCAGTGCCGCCAGGGCCTGCGGAGCGCCGGACTGGCCCCGGACGCCGGGGAACGCGTTTATGTCCACGATCAGCGGGGCGCCGTCGCCCCTGTCGATGATGTCCACGCCGTAGACGTCCAGTTCGAAGACCTCGCCGACCCGGCGTACCAAGGCAGGCCAGCCAGGCGGCAGGTCATCGGGGGCGAGCGGCAGTGTGGGGCCCCGCCCCTCGGGCGAGAGCTCGGAACGGCGCAGTGCGGCGAAGAGCTGGTCTCCGACCGCCCATAGCTTGTGGTCCCACCCGCTGTTCGGCGCGAAATCCTGGACTACGACCGGCTCCTGTGGCCACGCGCCGGCCAGCTCCCGCAGTTGTGTGCCGTTGTCGAGGCGGGCCACCAGGTCGTGTCTTCGGCTGTGGCGGCTCTTGACCACCACGGGCCCGGGGAGCGGTGGGCCGGACGCCAGTTGAGCGAGCCTGGTGAAGGTGCGGGTGCTCGCGAACGGGAGGCCGGCCCTGCGGGCCTGTTCCGCCATCGCCGTACGGTCCTGGCACAGTGCCGTCGCCGCAGCCGAGTTCATCACCGGGGCGCCGCGCTGCTCCAGGTCGCGGGCGAGGGCCAGGGCACGTGGTGTACGCGACTTCAGCAGGTAGACGTCGGCGAGCGGCTCGGCGGGTCCCTCCACCGTTCTCGGGTCCAGCGTCTCCACTTGATGCTCGGGGGTGAGCAGAGCGACGGTGGCGGCCAGCAGCGGATGGCCCGGCTCGGGCGTGATCAGGCCGATCCTCAACGGCTCTCACCCGCCGCCGCAGGAATCTGCGCCATAGCCGGGACCTGCACAGGGTGCGGGCCGGGCGTCAACGACGACGCGTCGACCACGTCGGGGTGTTCCGACCGACAGGTGGGGGGCGGCGTGGCTGCGGCGGACGCGCTGCCTGTGCGGGCCAGCCCGAGCACGGCTCTTGCCACCCTCGCCGCCGCGTCCGGGACCTGACGGAAGCTCGGGAAGTCGTTCACGTCGACGACCACAGGGCCGTCCGGACCCAGCAGTACGTCCACGCCGTACAGGTCGAGGCCGTAGACCGCCCCGACCTGGGCGACTATCGAGGCCACCTCGGCCGACAGCGGCACGCGGCGTTCGGGCACCGAGCGGTCCGGGTGCAGCGGGGAGCGGCGCTCGGTCGCGTACAGCTCGCCGCCGACGCAGTACACCTTGACGTCGATGCCCGAGTTGGTCACATACGGCTGGGCGATGAGCATGCCCTCCCTCGCCAGCTCGGGGACCATCGCGGCGAGCCGATCCGGCGATGACACCAGGTACACGGCCCGCCCCGAGCTGCCGTCGGCGGGCTTGACCACCAGCGGATACTCCGACGCCGGTATCTCCGCCAGCAGCTCCGGCCGCGCAGCCGCGTAGGTCGGCGGCAGAGGAAGACCACGGCTGCGACCGATCGCCGCGGCCAGCGCCTTGTCCCGTACACCTCGTATCGACCGGGCGTCGTTGACCGTCGTCATCCCGGTCGAGGCCGCGGCTTCGAGCAAGGTGAGCCCTGGGCCGCCGGAGACTGTCTTGAGGACCCACGCGTCATGGCTGCCCGCCCGCACCGCGTCGGTCATGCGCAGCAGGGAGCCGCCCGGCCGCAGCACGTCCACCTGGTGCCCCCAGGAGGTCAGCTGACGGATCACCTCAATCGGCATGCCGTCATGGCGGTAGTGCTCCTCCACCAGGAAGCAGAGCCTCATCGATCTTCCCCGTAACCCCCGGACGTCCGCCGATCTCATCCGGCGAGTTATGACGTCACAGGATGTCATGGACCGCCATGCGGTGATCTCCCCGGGCTGTCAGACTGGTTCGTTCCCCGCGCCGCAGACGCTCCGTGTTGGACGCTTCAGCCCGCGAGCAGGATGAGAGGCGCCGGGCGGCCGGGCCGCCAGTCGGGGGCCACGGCGGCGAGGGCGTCGGCGAGGGCCGCGCCGTGCAGGAACGCGGGTCGGTGTCCGCCGACGGGCCGGGCGGCAGCGCCGTCCCAGGCGACCGGGATCAGCCGGGTGCGGCCGGGAGCGGTGTGGATGTCACCGGTGAGCGGGATGCGGGGCAGGGCCGACAGGGGGCGTCCGGTGAGACCCGCGAGGAGCGGGGCGAGCAGGGTGTGGACGGCTACGAGGGCGGCGTACGGGTTGCCGGGCAGGCCCACGACCCAGTGACCGTCCGGGAGTTGGGCCAGGAGCTGAGGGTGTCCGGGGCGGCAGGCCACCGCGTCGACCACCCAGCGGGCGTCCGCGTCGGCCAGCAGCATCCGCAGCTGGTCGGTGGCGCCGACGGAGGTGGAGCCGGTCACCACGGTCACGTCCGCGCCGTCGTAGGGCAGGGTGTGCACGGCGGCGGCGAGAGAACCGGTGGGCCGGTCCGCGATGTGGTGGACGTCGGTGGTCTCGCCGCCCAGCGCCTGGACGAGGGGCGGCAGGAGCGGGCCGAGGGCGTCGCGTACCTGGCCGGGGGAGGGTCGGCCGGAGTGGGTCAGTTCGTCGCCGGTGACCAGAATCCGGACCCGAGGGCGGAGTCGTACCGGAAGCGTGTCGCGGCCGCAGGCGGCAGCCAAGCCGAGCAGCGCGGGACCGATACGGGCGCCGGCCGGGGCCAGGGGCGCGCCGGCCGGGGCGTCCTCGCCGGCGCGGCGGATGTGCTTGCCGTCGGCCGGGGCCGGGCCGTGCACGAGGGCGCCTGCCCGTGCGGTGTGCTCCAGCGGGAGCACGGCGTGCGCTCCTGCCGGGACATGCGCGCCGGTCGAGATCTCGGCCGCCTCGCCGACGGTCAGCGGCCCGCCCGTCCAGGCTCCGCCCGCGCGCACCACGCCCCGTACTCGCCAGGGCCCGGCGCCGGGGCCGACCGCGTAGCCGTCCATGGCGGCGGTTTCGAAGCCCGGCATCGGCTGCGGGGTGCGCAGGACGTCGGCCAGGGTCAGCCCCGCTGCCCGCGCGAGCGGAACATGCCGGGCGGGCAGCGGGGACGGCACCGCGTGGGCGCGTTCGCGTGCGCTCTCCCACGGCAGGTCGCGGCAGGGTGCGGGCGGCGCGGGTGCGGTGGCGAGGACGGTCATGGTGACCACCGTGCTGCCGCCGCTTTACCGCGGGCAGCGTGCCGGGTTGCCGACGTGACACGGGGTCTTCACGTCGGCGCCTACCGGTGTGTGAGGTTCAGGGGCTGACGATCAGGCGGGCCGCGCCGTGGAACTCCGGCTGACCGACCTCGGTCTGGCGGCCGGCTCGCCGGTCGTGGCGCTGATCACGTCGACCGAGGTGTCCCTCGCGACCACGTGACACACGGCCGCCACGGTCAGGCGTCGATCGGCCCGGACCGCTCGCGCACAGCCCGGGCCTCCCGCCCGTCCAGAGCGATGAGGCTCTCGGCGCAGACGGCGAGCGCCGTACCGGACGGGGTGCGGGCGCCCAAGTCGAGGCCGATCGGGCCGTAGTGAGACGGGCCGATGATCCAGTCGGCCCGCCCGCCGCGACTCACCGCGATAGACCCCGGCCACAGAGTCACGAGCAGTGAGTGCTTACTCTGCACGAGAAAGCAGGCCGACAGGACAAGCTGACGAGAGAGGGCGCAGACCGTGGCCGACGAGCCATTCTCCCGTGCCGGGGCGGGGACCGCCGATCGTATCCCTCCCGGTCAGCGCCATGTGCACGGTTGGCCGGTCTCGCACTACGGCCCCGTCCCTCGCTTCCGCCCCGAGCGCTGGAACCTGCGCGTCTTCGGCGCCACCGCCTCCGGCGAGGTGCACGAGTGGGTTTTCGACGACCTGGCCGACCTCCCCCGCACCACGGTCGTCGCCGACCTGCACTGCGCGACCGGTCCCACCTCCACCGATCACGAGTGGTACGGCATCCCCGCCGCCACCGTCCTCGACCTGGTCCCGCCCGGCCCCGGAGTCACGCACGTCATGGCCTGGGCGGAGTACGGCTTCTCCGCCAACCTCCGCCTGAGCGACTTCACCTCGCCGCACACTCTCCTGGCCACCCACCACAACGGCGAACCCTTGACCGTCGAGCACGGCTTTCCCCTGCGCCTGGTCGTCCCCCACCTCTACGGCTACAAGAGCCCCAAGTGGCTGCGCGGCATCGAGTACATGACCGCGGACCGCCGCGGCTTCTGGGAGGAACGCGGCTACCACAACCTCGCCGATCCCTGGAAGGAGCAGCGCTACTCCTACCAGGAGGAGGAAGGAGACGGACCGACACTGGCGAATCCCTGACGACAGCCGGCCGCCATCACGACCACGGCCACGTCGGACCATCCCTGATCGCTACGGCCACAGCGCGTGGCGCTCCCAAGGGCTGTGGCGGTCGGGGCGTTCGTAGCGCAGCCGGTCGTGGAGGCGGCCCTTGTCCGCCTGCCAGAACTCGATCTCGGACGGGACGACGGTATAGAGCGTCCACTCCGGGCTGACCAGATCGGGCTCCGACTCGATCCGAGCCAGTGCCTCGGCGTACGCCCGTTCGCGCTCCCCGGCGTCGGCCAGATGCTCGCTCTGGCGGTCCAGCAGCACCTCGGCGCGGGCGGAGGAGGACCGGGCCAGCAGGTCGGCGGCGCTCTGCTCGGGGGAAGCGGGCTCGACGGTGCCCCGCACCCGCACTTGCCGTCCCTGGAGGGGCCAGTAGAAGGTGAGGGCGGCACGCGGCCGTTCGGTCAGCTGGCGGCCTTTGCGGTCGGATCAGCCATGCGCAAAGTCTCCTGCACAGGACCAGCAGGCGCCGGACCGGCCTTTGACTACATGGGGTGTTCGAGGTGTCGGCGTAATTCCCCAGTTCACGGGCGTAGCACGGGAAAGTCGGCATCGACCCAGAGACCACGGAGAGCGGCGGTCTTGTCGTCGGCGGGGGCGTCGTCGGTACGCCACATCATGGCCTGGGCTGGGGAGTTGTCGACCGACGGCCAGCCCGGGTTCCCCGTGGCAGCGAAATCAGCCCATGCGCGCACCATGCGGCGTGCCAGCCCGTGGTCCGCGGAGGTGGGTGCGCCGCCGATGAGGAAAGCCAGGCAGTCGCTGTCGAGGTTGCCGAAGGCGAAGGGGATGTCCGCACAGTGCCAGGCCCGCACGACCCCGTTCGGGCCGGTGCGCCGACGATCGAAACGCGACAGGAACGCCCGGCCGCCGGCTTGGGCGTGAACCTCGGCGAGTCGGTTGCTGTACTCGCCGAACAGCAGATCCCCGAAGACGGCGAGGTAGACGTCGAGCACCGGGGCGTGGGGCATCGCAGCGCGGTAGCCGGCCACCAGGCCGTCGGGGAGGTCGAAGTCCTCGGCGAAGAGGGCCAGTTGTTCCTCGGTGGTGATCTCCGCGCTGCTGCCGACGGCGTCGAGCAGCCAGTACTCCTCCGTGGTGTGGCAGACCAGCAGGTCCACTCCCCGGGTCGCGCCGGCGGCCATCCCCGTGAGGGGATCGGTGGGCAGTACGGCGCCGTCGAGGACGGGGGCGTAGAGCGCGGGGTCGTAGTGGCGGGATCCGGATGCGGGGTCACGCCGGTAGTCGTCGACCACCCGGTCGGAGGCGACGACCAGGGCCTCCGGAGTCGCTGACGTCAGGCCCTCGGCCGTGGCGGCGCAGCCCGCTGCCGCAGCGATCTCGCGGGTGGTCGCCGCTGCGATGTCGAGCGTGTAGCAAGGGCTGGCGGCGCTGTGGGCGATGGCACGGCGGAACAGGCCGCGGGCGCGGTCCATCACCATCAAGCAGGCGACCGAAGCAGCCCCGGAGGACTGGCCGGCGACCGTGACGTTGCCGGGATCGCCACCGAAGGCGGCGATGTTCTCACGCACCCAGCGCAGGGCCGCGACCTGATCGAGCAGGCCCCGGTTGTCCGGGTAGGCGGTTGCCTCGGCGGCGGGGACATGCCCGAAGCCTTCGAAGCCGAGCCGATAGTTGAGGGTCACCACGACCAGACCGGCGCGGGCCAGCGCGGTGCCGTCGAAGTCGGGCTGGGCTGAGGATCCGAAGGTGTAGGCGCCGCCATGGATCCAGACCAGGACGGGCAGCCGGCCGCCTTCGGGGGCCGGGGTCCATATGTTGACGGTGAGGATGTCCTCGTCGTCGGGCGACCACACGGGTGCGCCGGGCAGTTGCGCCGACTGCGGGGCGATGGGGCCGAAGGCCGTGCAGTCCCGCACTCCGGTCCACGCCGGCGCCGGGAAGGGTTCCCGGAACCGGTTGGCGCCGAACGGCGGGGCGGCATAGGGGATGCCAAGGACGGCGACGACGTCGGCAGAGGCCCGAAAACCTTGGACCGAACCGTTCTTCGTCGTGAAGATGTCCATCGGAGGACTGCCTCTCATCGCACGCCAGATCGCCGAGGAAGACGGGGCTTGAGCTGTGCACTGCGCGCCCCAGGTCCACCACCAAGATCATGATGGTGGAGCGCGCAGGTGCGTGACTACGGGTTTTCGCCGGCTCGACAGGATGAGAACTGGAGACGCCGGTGCGAGGGCCGGTCGTTGAGCTTGATCGGCCGGCCGCTCGGGGCGCCGATGCGGCGCGCCCGGCGGCTGGGCCGGTCGCCTCGCTGCGGCGACCGTCGCGCAGCGGCGGCTGCGGTGACGCGCTGACCGCTTGAGCTCGCCGTGGAGCCTATTCCTGGCCGAGCCATAGGTCTGGGCCGAAGACTTCGTAGTGAATGGCGGCCGCCTGTACGCCGTGGTGCAGCAGGTCGCTGCGGATCGCCCGGAGGTAGGGCAGCGGGCCGCACAGATACACCGTCAGGTCCTCGGGCAGGTCGAGCACGCCGAGGTCGGTCCGTCCCGTCCGAGCGTGCGGAGCGGTGCTGCCCGGCGTTTCGTACCAGAGGTGGCATTCGGCGTTCGGCAACGCCTGGACGAGCCGGTCGAGTTCGTCGCGGTGGGCGTGGTCGGCGGGGGAGCGGTCGGCGTGCGCGACGATCACCCGGCGGGTTGACTCCGAGGCGGCCAGCGCGTGCAGCATGGACAGCATGGGTGTGGTGCCGATGCCCGCGGAGGCAAGGAGCAGCGGACCGCCGCCCTCCGGCAGGGTCAGGCCTCCGAACGGCGCGGACACCCTGAGGGTGTCTCCCGCCCGGAGGCGCCGGTGCAGCCAGGAGGAGACCTCGCCGTCGGGTCCCGTCGTGCCGGCGACCCTCTTGACGCTGATCCGCCACTCGGTGCTGTCGGGGCCCTGCGACAGGCTGTACTGCCGGATCTGCCGTGCCCCGTCCGGCAGTTCGGCCTGCACGCTGACGTACTGACCGGGGAGGAAGGGGCCGCTCGGCTCGCCGTCGGCCGGCATCAGCGTGAGGGAGACGACGTCGGGGGTCTCCTCGTGGCGTCTGATCACCCGCATGGTCCGCCAGACCTCGCCTTCGGCGGCGCCTGCCTGTTCGTAGAGCCGCGCCTCCAGGGCGATCAGCGCGTTGGCCATCAGCCAGTACACCTCGTCCCAGGCGCCGGCCACTTCGGGGGTGACCGCGTCGCCGAGCACGTCGGCGATCGCGTCGAAGAGATGCCGATGGACGATCTTGTACTGGTCGGAGGTGATGCCCAGCGAGGCGTGCTTGTGGGCGATCCGCGAGAGCAGCACGTCCGGCCGGGCGCCGGGGCGCTCCACCAGCATCGTGGCGAAGCCGGCTATCGCGCCGGCCAGGGCCTGCTTCTGGGCGCCGCTGGCCTGGTTGCCGCGGTTGAACAGATCGCGCAGCAGTTCCGGGTGGGCCGCGAACAGGTTCCCGTAGAAGCGCTCGGTGATCTCGCCGAGCGCCCCGCCGACGGCGGGCAGAGTGGCACGGACGACAGGGACGGACTGCTCGGAGAGCACGTCGACCTCCAAAGTGGTAAGTGATCTTCACATTTTTGAACAGGCGATCCCGACGGTCGGGGATCGGTGGATCTCAGGCGGTGTCCCGCCCGGTGAGCGTCAGCAGGACCGGCCCGGTGGGGGAGGACACGACGTCCGACACGGTCAAGGGGTCCAGGGAGCTGTAGAACGCCTGCTGGGCGACGCGCAGGGCGCTCCGGAGTCGGCAGGCGCCGCGCAGCGGGCATGGGGGGTCGCCCTCGCAGGCGACCACTTCCTCCTCGCCCTCCAGCTCGCGCAGCAGCCACCCGATCGAGGCGCCGCGGCCGAATCCGGTGAGCTCCAGGCCGCCGCCCCGGCCTCGCCGGGCCTCCAGCACGCCGAGGTGCTGGAGCCGGGACACGGCCTTGGCCATATGGGCGTACGGCACATCCATCGCCGCGGCCACCTCGCGTGTCGTCAGGGACTCTCCGTCCCGGGCGACCGCGAGGCGCATGACCGCGCGCAGTGCCAGATCGCTGAACTTCGTCAAACGCACGTGTGCACCGTATCAAATGCGCATCTGAAATGAGTATTCAGGGTCGCCGGTGGAGTGCTGCGCGCTTGTCGGCGGCAGGAGGAGCGGCAAGAGAAGCGGCAAGAGGAAGGGGGCCTCTCCGGGAGCCTCGGCGTCGTACGCCCGTGCGAGCCGCTGGATCCCGAGGCCCCCGGCCGGCCGATGGGCGGCCGGCCGGGGCGTCAGGCTCAGACGAGGTCGAACCGGTCGAGGTTCATCACCTTGTCCCACGCCGCCACGAAGTCACGTACGAACTTCTCTCCCGCGTCCTGGGACGCGTAGACCTCCGCGACGGCTCGCAGCTGGGAGTTCGAGCCGAAGACGAGGTCGACGGCGGTGGCGGTCCACTTGGTCTCGCCCGAGGCGCGGTCCCGGCCCTCGAACACGTTCTCAGTCGAGGTCGACGCCTGCCACTCCGTGTCCATGGCGAGCAGGTTGACGAAGAAGTCGTTCGTCAGCGTCTGCGGCCGGTGGGTGAAGACGCCGTGCGGGGAGTGCTGGAAGCCGGTGTTCAGGGCCCGCATACCGCCGATCAGCACCGTCATCTCGGGAGCGGTCAGCGTCAGCAGGCTGGCGCGGTCCAGCAGGAGCGTCTCCGGCGACAGCTTCTCGCCCGCCGGGAGGTAGTTGCGGAACCCGTCCGCCCGGGGCTCCAGCACGGCGAACGCATCGGCGTCGGTCTGCTCCTGCGAGGCGTCCGTGCGCCCCGGCGCGAACGGGACCGTGAGGTCGTGCCCGGCGTTCTTCGCGGCCTGCTCGACGGCCGCGCACCCGCCCAGGACGATCAGGTCGGCGAGCGAGACCTTCGTTCCGCCGGCCTGCGAGCCGTTGAAGTCCTGCCGGATCCGATCGAGGCTCTGCAGCGTCTCGGCCACCTCGGGCGAGTCGTTGACCTCCCAGTCCTTCTGCGGAGCGAGCCGGAGCCGCGCGCCGTTGGCCCCGCCCCGCTTGTCGGTGCCGCGGAAGCTCGCCGCCGACGCCCAGGCGGTGACGACCAGCTGGGAGAGGGACAGTCCCGAGGCGAGGATCGTGCCCTTGAGGGACGCGACGTCCGCGTCCGCGATCAGCGGGTGGTCGACCTCGGGGACGGGGTCCTGCCACAGCTGCGGCTCGGCGACCCAGGGGCCGAGGTAGCGCGAGGCAGGTCCCATGTCGCGGTGCAGCAGCTTGTACCAGGCCTTGCCGAAGGCGTCCGCGAGCTTGGCCGGGTTCTCGTGGAAGCTCTTCGCGATCGGCGCGTAGACCGGGTCCAGCTTCAACGAGAGGTCCGTCGTCAGCATCATGGGCGCGTGCCGCTTCGACGGATCGTGAGCGTCGGGCACGGTGCCCTGCGCCGAGGGATCCTTGGGCGTCCACTGCTTCGCGCCGGCGGGGCTCGTCGTCAGCTCCCAGTCGTACGCGAAGAGGTTGTCCAGGTACCCGTTGTCCCACCTCGTCGGCTCTGTGGTCCACGCGCCCTCGAGGCCGCTGGTGAGCGCGTCGACGCCCACGCCGCTGCCGTATGTGTTCCGCCAGCCGAGGCCCTGCTGCTCGATGGGGCAGCCCTCGGGCTCCGGACCGATGTACTCGGGATCGACGGCGCCATGGCACTTTCCGAAAGTGTGGCCGCCGATGATGAGAGCGGCCGTCTCCTCGTCGTTCATCGCCATCCGCGCGAACGTCTCGCGAATGTCCTTCGCGGCGGCGATCGGATCCGGATTGCCGTTGGGCCCCTCCGGATTGACGTAGATCAGTCCCATCTGCACGGCGCCGAAAGGCTTGGCGAGTTCCCTGTCGCCGCTGTAGCGCTCGTCTCCGAGCCAGGTGTCCTCGGAGCCCCAGAAGATCTCATCGGGCTCCCAGATGTCCTCTCGCCCGAAGCCGAACCCGAATGTCTTGAACCCCATCGACTCCATGGCGCAGTTGCCGGCGAAGACCAGAAGATCGGCCCAGGAGATCTTCCGGCCGTACTTCTGCTTGACCGGCCACAGAAGGCGGCGCGCTTTGTCGAGGCTCGCGTTGTCCGGCCAGCTGTTGAGAGGCGCGAAGCGCTGAGCGCCGGCGCCGCCACCGCCGCGGCCGTCGGCGATGCGGTACGTTCCCGCGGCGTGCCAGCTCATCCGGATGAAGAGCGGCCCATAGTGGCCGTAGTCGGCAGGCCACCAGTCCTGAGACGTCGTCATCACCTCGAAGACGTCCCGCTTCAGCGCGTCGACGTCGAGGGTCGCGAACTCCTGGGCGTAGTCGAAGTCCTCGCCCATGGGATTGGAGAGGGGCGAGTGCTGGTGGAGAACCTGAAGGTCCAGCTGATCCGGCCACCAGTCCCGGTTCGCCCTGGGGCGACTGGGCTCGGGGGTCGGGGAGGGGATTGCTGGGCTCTCGCTTTCGCTGCCGGACACGTCCGTCCTTCTTCCTGTCTCGGTGTTTCCTTGTGCTGGCCGCTGCACGTGACGTCGTCTGCCCTGCCGGTATCGAGCACGCCAGCCAGGCCGCGGCAGGCAACGCGGGGCCGGCGGCCGGCGAGAACCTTTCCTTGCGCAATACGCCGATGACTACGCCTGTGTCGGCGTTCGTATGGTCGCGCACCGCGGACCGCACCGCTAAGAGAACACGCAGAGCACACCCGCGTAACAAGAACTCGACGTCGAAAGTCGATTGGGGCCCACTCGAAGGTGGACGCCTCTCCTGCCCTGAGCGATAGACGAGAAAGACAGCTTCTTCTGATCATCGCATTCAATCCGCCGGAGAGAGAAGCGGAAACGGACGGCCGAATGGCGGCCGGGCGCGTAAGGAATCGGAACCCGTGTGTCCAGCGGTAGAGTTCCGATATCCCGCCGAACCCGAACAGGTGAGCCGATATATATGAGTGACCTGCTGGAGCGACTGCGCGGGCGTGGCTGGCGGATCACGTCCCAGCGGCGCGTCGTCGCGGAGGTCCTCGACGGCGACCACGTGCACCTCACCGCCGACGAGGTGCACGCCGCCGCGGCGCGGCGGCTGCCCGAGATCTCCCGGGCCACGGTCTACAACGCGCTGGGCGAGCTGGTCGCCCTCGGCGAGGTCGTCGAGGTCTCCACCGACGGCCGCGCCAAGCGCTACGACCCCAACGCGCACCGCCCGCACCAGCATCTGGTGTGCTCCGGCTGCGGCGCCATCCGCGACGTCCACCCGACCGGGGATCTGCTGTCCGGCCTCCCGACGGAGGAGCGGTACGGCTTCACGGTGTCCGAGGTCGAGGTCACCTACCGCGGGCTGTGCCCCTCCTGCCTCTCCGGCGGCGCTCAGAGCCCGACGACCGAGGCCTTCGCCGACAGCTCGTAGACCAGGGTGACCGTACGGCGGCCGCCGGGCGACAGGACGACGTCCCAGCGGGCGATGCCTTCGGCGTCGACCGCGTCGGGCGCCGGGGAGCAGGCTTCCTCGCGCACGCGCACCTGAACCGCCGAGACCTCGGATACCGGGATCCGCTCCCGGAGGACGACCACCCGGTCGCCGTGCTCCCCGGGGGCGGAGAACCGCGACAGATGCAGTGTGACCGTGCGGGTGACCAGGGTCCGCTGGGTGATCCCGGTCGAGTCGCGGGTCTCCTCGGCACGGCGGACCACCCGGTGGTCGTCGCAGCTGCCGAAGGCGAGCTCGACGGGGGCGCCGGGGGCGGTGAAGTCCAGCGTGCCGCGGCCGCTGAACCCGCTGCCGCGGACCAGGTCCACGGGCCCGGCGAGCAGCGCGTGGCCGGACAGGTTGTCGAACCGCACCACCTGGGCGACCAGCGGGGACAGCTCGGCCGAGCAGGTGTACTCGCTGGTCGCGGCCGTGGTGAAGGCGGACAGCGGCACCCGGTGGGCGCGGCCGTCTCCCGGCACGGAGACCGGCGCTGGGGCGCTCGACACCCGCGCCTCGCCGCCGTCGTCCACCCCCGGCAGGCCGAGCACCGGCGCCGGGCCGAGGTCCCCGATCTCCTCCTCGCGCAGCTCCACGTCCACCGTGCGGCGCTCCGCCGCGGTGCGGTCCTTGAGCGTCAGCCGGTCCTCGCCGAGCCGTGGTGGATCGGTGGCCAGCGAGGAGCGGGCCGTCGACAACGTCAGCCGTACGTCCGACCAGTCCTCGCCGGTGCGCTGCCAGACCACCGCGTCGGTCTCCAGGGTCAGGCTGTCCCCGTCGAGCACGGCCCGGTAGGCGGGCCGCCACAGCGCGCACGGGGCGAGGTGGCTCAGCCGCAGCCCGACCGGCCCGGCGACCGCGGCCTCCACGGTCAGCTCGATATGTCCGACCAGCTCGGCGGGCTCCTCCTCGGCGAGGTCCATGGCCCGCTGGACCTCCGCGAGTTCGGCGGCGAGCGCGGACAGCCGAGCCTCCACGGTGCGCAGCCGCTCGCCGTACGCGTCGCGCTCGGCGTCCACCCGGTCCAGTTCGCGGGCCCAGCGGGGCCCTTCCATCTCCCCGGAGCCGGCGCCTTCGCCGATCTCCCGGAGCAGATCGGCGGCGAGGCGGCCGAGCAGGTCGAGGCGGGCCTGCAGCCGATCGCGGGTGCGCCCCAGGGCGAGGCGCTCCTCTTCGAGGGCGTGCACGCGCAGGCGCAGGGCGGAGTCGTCGTCGGTCGGCGCCGGCCCGCGCGGCGTCCAGCCGCGGACGATCCGTACGTCGAGCACAGCGGCCGGGTGATCGGCGGTCAGCTCGGCGTGGAGGGTCCGGTCGACGGCCAGCGCGCTGACCGGCCCGAGACGCAGCCGCTGGACCCCTGCCTCCAGGTCGAGCACGGCGGCGCGCTCGATATGGGCGCGGTCCTCCAGGCAGGTGACGGCGGTGACGGGGAGAGCGGTAGCAGCGGCAGCGCTTGGCTTCGGATCCGTGGACATGGCGGGTGTCAGCTCCTGCGGTTGCCGCCGACCAGGCCCTTGCCGGCCGGGATGCGGATCTCGTAGCCGCCGTCGAGCGCGGCGGCGCCGCCGGCGGGCAGTTCCACCCGCCATAGGCGGGTGCCCGGGGCGTGGTGCTCGGGCCCCGCGCCCTCCTCGGGCGCAGTCCAGTCGGCCCGCTCCTCGATCCGGACGTCCGGTTCGGAGGTGACCGGCACCCGCTCGCGGACCTCGACGGTGACGGGCCTCGCGAGCCGGTTGGCCAGCTCCACGTGGACGCGGTGGTCGAGCACGGTGGTGTTGCCGCGCAGGCCGGAGGTCGACTCGTGGAGGTTCGTACGGCGGGTGACCCGGACGCCCTCGGCCGGCCCGAGCCCCACCCTGCGGACACCGCCGGGGGCGAGCGTGGGCAGTGCGGCGGTCAGCAGGAAGTCGTCGTCGACACTCACCTCCACCGGGCCGGCCAGCAGGGCCTGGTCGGTGGCGTTGGAGAGCACCAACGTCGCGTACACGGTCTGCTCCACGGACGGCACGCAGAGGTACTCGGTGCGCAGACCGACCGGGATCTCGCCGACGGTGACGGTGTGCCAGGCGCCGTCCGAGGGAATGTCGGCGCGGGCGGCGGCGTCGAAGCGATGGTCGAAGGAGCCCGCGGACTCGCGGGGCCGTACGGCGTGTCCGGGCAGCGGCAGCGCGGCCACCGCTTCGGCGCGGCGGCGGTACTCGGCCGCCACCGGGTCGAAGGGGGCGCCGGGAAACAGCCTGCCTCGGCGAGCGCCCTGCTCGTCGGGGCCGCACAGGACGAGGGCGGCGTAGTCGAGCTCGGCGCCGCTCGGCTGTGGCGGACCGGCGGCCGGTGCAGGTGCAGGGGCCGGAGGCGGAGTCGGCGGCGCGGCTCGGCCGGGCGCCGCCGGGGCCATGGGGGCGGGGGCTATGGAGGCTTGGGCCATGGGGGCTTGGGCCCCGGCGAAGCCGCCGGTGCGAGACCTGCTGCCCGGTTGCGCGGGGGCCGGCGGCGCGACGCCGGGGGCTCCGGCGCCGAAGACCTCCGGGGAGGCGCCGTACACGCCGCCCGGAGCCGGGAGCGCTGTGGGCGGCCCGCCAAAGCCCTGCGGGGCCGGCGGTGGCGGCGGTGGCGGCGGGGGCGCGAGAGGCCCGGCCACGGTCACCGGCCCGGCCCCGGCAGCCGAGGGCACGGCGGGCGCCACGGGGCGGGGGCCTGCCGCGTCGTACCCGGCGAACAAGTCGGCGAGCCCCGCCGGGGGCTCACGCCAGCCGGCGGGCGCGGGGGCGGCCTGGCGGCGTCCGACGCGGATCGAGCGGAGCCTCGGCAGATCGGTGCGGCGGTGCAGGTCGGCGGTGGCCAGGGCGATGCGCACGCCCGTCCAGTCCTCGCCGGTGCGCTGGGCGATCGAGGCGCGCAGCACCAGACGGCCGCTGCCGTCGCCCTGACGGTGGGTGAGACGGTACGCCGGCGTCCAGACGGCGCCCGGCACCCCGTACTCCAGTTCCAGCTCCACCTCCGCGTCGCCGTCGGCGCCCTCGAGGGTCAGGAGCGCCGAGACCGTGGTGTCCACATGCGCTGACGGTCTGTCGGTGGAGGCGCGGGCGAGCCGGTCCGCGGCGACGTCGAGCTCGTGCTCGACGCGGCGCAGCGCCTCCTCCAGCTCGACGAGACGGGTGTGCAGTCCCGTCAGCCGCTCCTCGACGAAGTCGGCGAGCTCCAGCCACGCGTCGACCGGGGTACGGCGGTGCGGGTCCTCGCGCCTGCGGGCGGGCGGGACCGGGTGCAGGGCGCGGACCTCCTCGATCAGGATCGACTGCCGGTCCCGGCGGCCCCGCGCCGCCGCGTGCTCGTCCCTCAGCCGCTCGACCTCGCGCCGCAACTCCTCGGGCGTGCCGGCGCCGGCGTCCGTCCCCGCGCCCAGGGGCTCGGCCTCGACCTCCACCCGGGCTTCGGCGACGCGCACCCCGGGGGCGCCGAGGACTTTGGCCCGCAGCGAGCCCGGGTCCAGCGAGCGGGGGAGTCCCGTCACCCGCACCCGGCCGTCCGGCGGCACGCTGCCCCGGGCCAGTCGGCGGCAGAGCGCGCCCTGCGCGTACACCACGACCGAATCGAGGGTCGCCCCCCGCCTCTGCGCCGTCTCAGCCGTCATGTGCTCCGCCCCCCCGCAAGCGTCCGTGCTGAGCGAAGCCTACGCCCGCACGGTGTGCGCATCCCCGTCGAGGCCGACGTCGGCGGCTCGTCGTACGGTCTGGGCATGAGCACCTCCGACGATGTCCGTGAACTCGCCCTCGCCTTGCCGGAGACGACCGAGAAGGAGGCGTGGTCCATGCCCACCTTCCGGGTCGCCGGGAAGCTCTTCCTGACCCTGCCCGAGCAGGAGACGTCGATGGCCGTCCGCTGCCCGAAGGAGGAGCGCGACGAGCTGGTCCTCGCCGAGCCCGAGAAGTTCTGGGTCGCGGACCACGAGGCGGCCTTCGCCTGGGTGCGGGTGCGCCTGGCCGCCCTCGACGACGCGGACGAGCTCCGTGCGATCGTCGTCGACTCCTGGCGTCAGGCGGCGCCGCCCGCGGTGCTCAACGCCCACCCCGAGCTCGGGCCGCCGGCCTAGCGGACGCTCCGCGCTCCCGTCCGCGCCGCCGCGGGAATGCCTCGAAAGCCGTTCCCGACCGGTCGCTCGGCAGGTGCGCTACCGGAGGTGGACGCGCTGGAGCCGGCAGGCGAGGGCGCGGCGCGCGGAGGCTGATCCGACGGCAGCATCCGCGGTGCGGGGCGTGGCCTTCGCGGGGAGGTCGAGGCCACGGCTGATCGTGTCGTACGCGTCCCGGCAGCCGCCCGGCAGCTGCGCCTGGTGCGTTCTCAGGTCGTCTTCGACGAGGCGTCGCAGCTCGTCGACGTTCTGGGGTGTGAAGCGCTTCTTCCCCCGGGCGACGGCGGCGAGATACGGGGCGCAGCGGGCGGCGCCGGAGAGGGTCTCCGCGATCTCCTCGGCGAGGCCCCACAGACGTCCTTCGAGCCAGGGGCCGTCGTGCTGGTCGAGGGAGAGCTCCACGGGAGGCGGCGAGTCGCCCTTCTTGTACTTCGCCACCTGCTTGGAGACCGCGGGCTGAGTCATCTCGGTGAGCTGGGCGATCCTGTCCTGGGTCCAGCCGAGGGCGGCGAGCGCCTTGACCATCTCGGTGCGCAGCTTCCGCATCTCGTCGCCTGCGCGGATGACCTCGTTCATATGGGCGAGCATCCGCTCCGCCTGGTCCTCGGTCAGCACCTCCGGCGTCCCCGGCGCCCACGCCGTCTTCGGGTGTCGCTGCTCGCTGTCTTCGCTTGCCACACCCCGGTTATACACCCGATCCACTCGTCGCCATAACCGGGTTGTATAATCTGGTTATAAATGCCACGATCGCCGTCATGCCTACCTTCACCGCACCCGACGGAACCCGACTCGCCTACCGCACCATCGGAGAGGGCGCCCCGGTCGTCTGCATCCCCGGAGGCCCCGTGGACTCCGCCTATCTCGGCGACCTCGGCGGCCTGTCCGCGCACCGCCGGCTGGTCGCCTTGGACCTGCGCGGCACCGGGCGGTCCGCGATTCCCGACGACCCCTCCTCCTACCGCTGCGACCGCCTCGTCGACGACGTCGAGGCGCTGCGCGCACACCTCGGGCTCGCCCGGATCGACCTGCTCGGCCACTCCGGCGGCGCGAACCTCGCCACGCAGTACGCGGCCCGGTACCCCGAGCACGTCAGCACGCTCGCCCTGATCGCCCCCGGCGCCCGGGCGGTCGGCATCGAGATCACCGGGCAGACGCGACGCGAGCTCGCGCAGCTCCGCCGGGACGAGCCGTGGTTCCCCGCCGCGATCGCCGCGCTGGAGGCGATCACCGAGGGCACGGGCAGCGACTGGGAGGCCATCGCCCCCTTCCTCTACGGCCGATGGGACGCCGAGGCGCAGCGGCACCACGCGGCCAGCCAGCCGAGCAACCAGGAAGCCGTCGCCTGCTTCGGGTCCGAAGGCGCCTTCGACCCGCAGGCCACGCGGGCGGCCCTCGCCGCCTTCGAGGCGCGCGTCCTTGTACTCGCCGGAGAGTTCGACATGAACACCCCTCCCCAGTCGGCGACGGAGTTCGCAGGGCTGTTCCCCGCCGCCGAACTCGTCGTGCAGCCGGGCGCGGGCCACTACCCCTGGCTCGACGACGCCGACCGCTTCGTGGCGACCACCGCGGCGTTCCTGAGTCGGGCAACCGGTCGCGACCCGCGCTGAGCAGCCCGCTCTCGTACGTCAGGACAGAGCCGGGTGGGCCGCGTACCACCACGGCGGGGAGGACATGCCGAAAGCCGCGCGTTGTCCCCCGATGGTGAGTTCGCGTCCTGCTCTAGATCGTCCTCGTCCACGCTCGTCTCGACAGCAGGCATATGCAGGCCGTCGATCCGAGACACAGGAGGCCGCGTGACAGACGGAGCAGGACGCAAAGGCGTGGAGAGCGATGCGGTGTTGCTGGTGGCGGGGCTCGCGGACTTAGCCCTCAGCGGCGTCTCGTCCGTGACGGGCGGCTTACGAGGGCTGCTGCGGCGAGGAGACGCGGCGGACCTGGCCGGGGAGGGCGGCCAGGAGCTCAAGGCCCGCGGCCGACTGGTCCTGGACCGGTACGCCAGTGCTCCGCCGGCTCATCTCGAGGTGCTCGCACGCCATGTCGTCGCGCGGCAGTCCGGATCCGGCGATGTCTGACCACTACGAGCCCGCGGCGTTCAAGGCCCGCGTCGACGATGTCCTGACCTGCTTCATCGCGCAGGAAGCCGAGTTGCTTCTCGCCGTCGACGCCGATCTCGCGCCGGTGGCGGACCAGCTCGAGGCCTCGGTGGCGCACGGCAAGAGACTGCGGGCCGCGTTCTGCTACTGGGGCTGGCGCGCCGCGGGCCAGCCGGACAGCGAAGCCCTCGTACGGGCTGCGGCGTCGATGGAGTTGGTCCACGCGGCGGCCGTCGTGCACGACGACATCATCGACGACAGCCCCGTCCGGCACGGCCTGCCCACCGCGCACATGGCGCTGCGCGGCAGCGTGCGGCAGGGCCACCGGGTGAAGGCCGCGGCCCGCGGGCTGGCCATGATGGTGGGGGACCTGCTGATGTCGCTGGCGGGGCAGCTGTTCACCGTCAGCGGGCTGCCCGCCGCCTATCTGTCGAGGGCTCGCCCTCTCTGGGCGACTCTGGCCCGGGAGCTGATCGCCGGGGAGTGCCTGGAGATTCTGCGTACCGGCGCCGGCCCGGACACCGCGGGCTCGCTGAAGGTGATCCGCTACAAGACCGCGAAGTACACGGTGGAGCACCCCCTCCACATCGGCGGCGCCTTGGGCGGCGCGGACCCCCGGCTGCGGGAGGCGTTCTCCTGCTACGGGCTGCCGCTGGGGGAGGCCTTCCAGCTGCGGGACGACCTTCTCGGCCTGTTCGGCGACCCGGCGCGGACCGGCAAGGCCAACCTGGACGACATCCGCACCCGGCGGCCCACCGCTCTGCTCGCGGAGACCTGGAAGGCCGCGGACGACGCCGACCGAGGGCGGCTGAAAGCCCTGTTGGGGCGGCGCCACCTCGACGAGCAGGACCTGGAGACCGTGCGCGCGATCATGACCCGCGCCAAGTCCCCGGCCCGTGTCGAGCGGATGATCGACGCCCGCGTGGCGGAGGCGATGGCCGCCCTCGGCGACGCCGACATGCCGACCCACGCCGTCCGGGCGCTGACCGATCTGGCGAACGGCGCCGCGGTCCGCCACCGCTGACCTCCGGCAGAGCCGAGCGCACACTGACGACTTGTAAGGAACTGTGATGACGTACACCAAGGCCTCCATGGACGCACTGCGCCAGTGTGGGGACGAACTCGCCGACGCCACCGTCGCGACGCTGTTCGAGCGCGGGGAGGTGGGCACGTTCAACACCTTGATGCGGTACGTGTCCACCGCCGGCGCGCCGCTGCCCGACGGGCTTCCGGAGGTGGCGCGCGAGTATCTGCACGAGACCAGCGCTCCGCCGTCGTGGGTCGACTGGGGCGAGATGGAGAAGGCGCGGCTGTTCTTCATCGACAACAACGTGCACATCTCCACCGCGCTGTCGTTCGCCTCCATGCCGGCCTGCTACGTCATTCCCCATGTGGCGCGGCTGCTCAGCGCCACGCACTCCCTGCAGTACCCCTCCAAGCGGATGGCCGAGACCGGCCAGTTCACCGTGTACCTGATGCAGCCGGGCGCGTTCGAGGCGGGCAGCCGCTTCATCCCCGCCGCGCAGAAGGTCCGCCTGCTGCACGCCTCCATCCGGCACCACCTGGGGCGCGAGGACCGGTGGGACGTCGGCCGTCTGGGCACTCCGATCTGCCAGGAGGACATGATCGGCGGGCAGCTGCTGTTCTCGCTGCTCGTCCTCGACAGCCTGCACCGGTTGAACATCCATATGAGCATCGACGGCGCCGAGGCCTACTTCTACGCCTGGCGGGTCGTCGGCGCGATGCTCGGGGTCGACCAGGACCACGTCCCCAAGGACCTCGAGCAGGCACGGCAGTTCTTCGACCTGTACATGACCCGCCACATGGGCCCCAGCGAGGAAGGCGTCAACCTCACGCGCCAGCTGATCGACCTGTACGAAGAGGTCGTCCCCGGCACGTTCTTCGATCCCGTCGTCGGCGCCCTGATCCGCTACCTCGTCGGCGACACCTGCGCCGACTGGCTGCAGGTGCCGCGCAGCCCATGGGACACGCTCGCCGCAGCCGTGCCGACGATGCTCGGCGTCCTGGAGTCCATCGAGGACAGCTCCCCCTTCGGCGCCTGGGCCCTGGACCGGCTCGGACACTTCACGACGCTCTTCGAGCTCAGCACGCTGACCCGCGGCCGTGTCATGCACTACGCCATCCCCGAGACCCTCAAGAAGGACTTCGGGGTGACCTCGGCCGTCCCCCGCACCCACCGCTGGACCCCGCCCGCGCCCACCGTCGCCTTCTGAGCCCGTCGCCTTGTGAGCCCGCGCCGCTCAGCCGGTGAGGAAGTCGGGGCAGCGGTACGGGCCGAGCGGCGGCCCGTCGGGACGGAGCGTGACCTGTACGTCCGCCGGCCGGATCTGCTCCGTGGCGCCGCCCAGCAGCGACTGGGCGCGCGCCAGGCTGCAGACCAGCTGCCCCTGGAGCACCCGGTCCTGCGGGGTGATGGAGTTGTCGGGCACGTCGAGGCGCACCTGGTCGCCCTCCCCTGTGGCGGCGAACGTGCCGAGCTGGACGAGCGTGGTGAGTCCCTGTTCCCGCTCGGCCTCGCTGGGGCCCGCCAGGAGCATCTTGAGCACGGACTCGAGGTTCTTCAGATCGCCGGTGGGGCGGGGCACCCCGCGCAGCCCGGTGGGGGAGTCGAAGTAGAGCCGCATGCCGGTGGTGAGGCCGGTCGCGGGCTCGCCGGCGTCGATCACGCCGGTCGGCCGGACTCCGCAGCCCACGGCGCTCAGGAGCAGGGCGGCGGCGAGGGTCGTGCGCAGCCGGGTCATCACGATGCCTCTTCCGTGCTGAGCTCGCGGGGCAGCCGCAGGGTGAACACGGCGCCGCCCTCCGGTCGGTTCGCGACCTCGATCGTGCCGCCGTGCAGACGGGCGTTCTCCCAGGCGATGGCCATGCCGAGGCCGCTTCCCTCCGAACGGGAGCGCGCGGTGTCGGCTTTGTAGAAGCGGTCGAAGACCTGGGAGACGGCCTCCGGCGCCAGACCGGGCCCGCGGTCGGCGACCTCGACGCTCACCAGTCCGCGGCCGTCTCCCTGAGCGCCGTCGTCGTCGGCGACGAGCGTCACCGTCACTGTGACCGGCGGCGACCCGTGCCGCAGCGCGTTGCCGACGAGATTCGCGACCACGACGTCGATCCGGCGTGGGTCGAGCACCACCCTGACGCCCTGCGGGAGCCGCGCGTCGACCTCGGACAGCCAGCCGCGCAGGGCGAGCGTCGAGCGGATCGTCTCCGCCAGATCGACCTCGCGGGCGTTGAGCGTCGCCGCTCCGGCGTCGAAGCGGGACATCTCCATCAGGTCGTCGACCAGCCGCGCCAGCCGGGCGGTCTCGGCGCTCACCGTGCGGGCCGCCCGCGCCGCGTCGGGCGGCAGCTCGTCCGCGTCCTCGTCGAGCACGGTCGCCACCATCGTCATCGCGGCGAGCGGCGTCCGCAGCTCGTGCGAGACGTCGGCGACGAAGCGTCGCGCCGTCGCCTCCTGGTCGCGCAGCTCGGCCACGGAGGACTGGAGCGCGTCGGCGGTGTCGTTGAAGTCCCGTGCCAGATCGGCGAGCTCGTCGCTGCCGCGGGCGGGGACCCGGGTGGCGAGATCGCCCTCGGCGAGTCTGCGGGTGGCGCGGCCGAGATCGCGTACAGGACGCAGGACCGTGCGGGCGGCCAGCAGCGCGAGCACCGCGGCCAGCGCCACCACCGTGATGATCCCGTCGCGGACGGCGTCCAGCAGGCCCGCGGTGTCCTCTTGCTCCGCCCGCATGGAGGTGATCGCGAAGACCTCCAGGCCGGAGGGCTGCCCGGCGGTCCGACCGTCTCCGACGGCGCCCGTCCCACCGCCTGTCCCAGCGCCGGCTTCGGTTCCGGTGGCGAAGGTGACGGGCGTGCCGACGACGAGATAGGGCTCGCCCTCGTACTCCACCCGCTGGAAGCACAGCCGGCCCTCGGTCCGCACGGCGGTCCTCAGCTCGACGGTGATCCGGCTCTCGTCGGCCAGCGAATCGGAGGTGGCCTTCAGATCCCGGAAGCGGGCGACGACCTTGGCGTCGCCGCCGACCCCCTGGGAGACGCGGTCGGCGAAGAGCGTGAGCGAGCGGACGTCGGGCGGCACGTCGAAGTCGGCGGCGACGCTGCCCACCCGGTCGCGGAAGTCCGACTGGAAGGAGTCCTGGGCCCGCTTGAGTATCGCCGTACGCGACTCGCGGTAGGCGAGCACGGTCGCCGTCACCGCGCTGACCAGCGCGACGAGTACGAACGTGGCGACCAGACGGGTGCGCAGGCTGCCGAGGCGACTGAGTCTCACAGCGGCCCGAACCGGTAGCCGAAGCCGCGCACCGTCTGGACGTAGCGGGGTCTGGCCGGCACGTCCTCGATCTTGGAGCGCAGCCGTCCGATCGCCGCGTCGACGATCCGTGAGTCGCCCAGGAAGTCGTGCTCCCAGACGGAGGAGAGGAGCTGCTCGCGACTGAAGACCCGCCCCGGCGACGCGGACAGCTCCAGCAGCAGCCGCAGCTCGGTCGGCGGCAGCGCGATCGGCGCGCCGTGCTTGGCGACGGTGAGCCCGGCCCGGTCCAGGACGAGCCCGGCGTGGTCCTCGCGGTCGCCGCGCGCGGCCGGCTCGGCGCGGCGCAGGGCCGCCCGGATCCGGGCTTCGAGGACGGGCGCGGTGACGGGCTTGACCACGTAGTCGTCGGCGCCCGCCTCGAGGCCCTGGACGATGTCCAGGTCGTCGCCGCGGGCGGTGAGCATGATGACGGGAAGCGTCGAGCGGGCGCGGATGCGGCGGCAGACCTCGAAGCCGTTCATGCCGGGCAGCATCAGGTCGAGCACCGCGAGCTCGATCCGCCGCCCCACGGGGGCGTCGAGCAGCGCGAGCGCCTCCTCGCCCGTGCCGGCGGCGTCCACGTCGTACCCGTGCCGGCGCAGCACGAGCTCCATTCCGTCGCGTACGGAGGCGTCGTCCTCGATCAGCAGCACATGCGGCATGCGTTCGATTATGGGCGAGGCCCGCCCCGGTCGGAGCCGGCCCCGGGGCCCGGCAGGGCGAGCGGCGGGCATTGTTACGTTCCCATCATGTGGCCATGGACCGGCCATCATGCGGCGACCCGAGATTGGCCGTATGAGCATCCAGACCACTCACCGGACCGCGACCACTCCCAGAGCCGCGACCACTCACCGGACCGAAGCCCCTCGCGGCGCCGCATCCCGGCTGCGCGTCGCCGCGCTCGTCACCGTCCCTCTCCTCGCCCTGACCGTCGCCTGCGGCGGCGCGGGCGGGGTGGAGGACGGAGGCGAGGCGATCGCCTCCGTGCCCGGCGAGCCCACGCGGGCAGAGCCGTCCGGGTCGGCTGCGGCGGCCGGCAAGGGCGAGTTCTACGACGCGCAGATGGCGTACGTCCGGTGCATGCGCACCAAGGGCGGCTTCAAGGACTTCCCCGACCCCAAGCTGAGCGGCCATCTCGACTGGTCGAAGATCGACGTGATCGGGGAGAACCACCCGGAGGCGTACAAGGGCGGCGCGGGCGGCAAGGACGCGGTCTGCGGCAAGGAAATGATGGCGGCCATGGAGGCCGAGCCGAAGCGCGATCAGCAGAAGGACTACGAGTCGATGCTGGCGCACGCCAAGTGCATGCGCGAGAACGGGGTCTCCAAGTTCACCAACCCCACGATGTCCGGCGGCAACGCGGTGCCGGGCGGCGACCCCCAGCCGGCCAGCCCGCAGCTCGATTCTGAGTCCCCGGCGTACAAGCAGGCCCGCGAGGCATGCAAGGACAAGCTCCTCGACGGCCTGGACGGCATGCAGTGAGGCGCCGCACCGGACTGCTCGCGGCCGGGGCGTCGGCGGCCGCCGCGACGGTCGGAGCCACAGCCCTGCTGGTCGGGGGCGGCGACGGCAGAGCCCCGCGGGCCGACGGGGGCTCGCTACCGCCGGCCACGGCCGTCGTCGCCCGTACCGACCTGGTGCAGAGCACGACGGTCGACGGCCGGCTCGACTTCGAGGGGCGGCGGGCCGTGAAGTCCGCGGTGGAGGGCACGGTCACGGTCGCCGCGGAACAGGGGAGGACCGTCGGGCGGGGCGAGGCGCTGTATGAGCTCAACGACAAGCCGGTGACGCTGCTGTACGGCCCCGTCCCGATGTTCCGCGAGATGAAGAAGGGCGACCGGGGCTCGGACGTGCTCCAGCTGGAGCGCAATCTGCGGGACTTGGGGTACGGCGGCGGACTGTACGTCGACGTGCGGTACGACGCCGCCACCGAGGCCGCGGTCAAGCGCTGGCAGAAGTCCCTCAACCGCGAGCCGACCGGCAGCGTCGGGCGGGGCGATGTGGTCTTCCAGCCCGCCGCGGTCAAGGTCGTCGGCGCGGACGCGGCCCTCGCCGACCAGGTCGGCCCGGAGAAGGCGGTGGTCACGGTCGCGTCCACCAAACCGGTCGTACGGGCGCAGCTGGACGAGGGCGATGTGGCGCTGACCGCCCGGGGGACCAGGGTCGAGGTGACGCTGCCGAGCGGGAAGACGGTCGCCGGGAAGGTCTCGGGAACGGTCGCGGCGGAGGACGCGCAGGCCGGGGGCGGCCAGGACGGCGGCTCTGCGCAGAGCGGCATCACGGTCGAAGTCACCCTCGACGGACGGGTGTCGCAGGACACGAAGGAGACCGTGAGTGTGAGGTTCGTCAGCGAGAGCCGCAAGGGTGTGCTGGCGGTGCCGGTCGAGGCGGTCGTCGCGCTGCGCGGCGAGTCAGGCGGGTACGGCCTCCAGATCGTCGAGGGCACAGCGACTCGGATGGTCCGGGCGCAGACCGGGATGACGGCGGACGGGCGGATCGAGGTCAGCGGCCCGGAGCTGCGGGAGGGCATGAAGGTCGGGGTGGCGAAGCAGTGAGCGGGAGGAGAGTCGGGGTGGCCGAGCAGTGAGCGGCACGAAGGTCGTCGAGCTGGTGGACGTCTCCAAGGCGTACCCCGGCGGAGTGCAGGCGCTGCGCGGGGTCGACTTGAGCGTCGAGGAGGGCGAACTGGCCGCCGTCGTCGGCCCGTCGGGGTCGGGGAAGTCCACGCTCCTGCATCTGATCGGCACGCTGGACCGGGCGACGAGCGGCACGGTGCGGGTGGCGGGCCACGATGTGAGCACGCTGTCGGACGCCCGGCTCTCGGCGCTGCGGGCCCGCCGTATCGGCTTCGTCTTCCAGCACTTCCATCTGGCGGAGGGACGGGACGCGGTGGACAACGTGGCGGACGGACTGCTGTACGCGGGCGTCGCACTGAAGGAGCGACGGGCCCGCGCCCGTACGACCCTGGAACGCGTCGGTCTCGGCCACCGTCTGACCCACCGCCCGCATGAGCTCTCCGGCGGGGAGAAGCAGCGCGTGGCGATCGCCCGCGCGGTGGTCGCAGAGCCGATGCTGCTGCTGGCGGACGAGCCGACGGGGGCGCTGGACTCGGCCTCCGGAGACGTCGTGATGGGACTGTTGAGAGAGCTGAACGCGGCGGGCACGACGGTCTGCGTCATCACGCACGACCGAGAGATCGCGCAGTCGCTGCCGCGCAGCATCCGCTTCCGGGACGGCGAGGTGGTCTTGTGACCACGCCCAGGCCCACGCGCCTCGGTCTGCTCGACACCCTCCGGGTGGGCGTGGTGGGGCTGCGGGCGCGCCGGGCGAGGGTCGTGCTGTCCGCGCTGGGCATCGCGATCGGCATCGCCACCATGGTGGCGGTGGTGGGGCTGTCCACATCGAGCCGGGCGGATCTGATGGCGAAGCTCGACCGCCTGGGCACCAACCTGCTGACGGCGGAGGCGGGCAAGGACGCGCTCGGCCACGAGGTCAAACTCCCCAAGAGCGCGGTCGCGATGGTCGAGCGGATCGGCCCGGTCGAGCATGCGACGGCGACGGGGAACGTGGACGCGCGGATCCGGCGCAGCGATGTGGTGCCCGAGGAACGGACGGCGGGCGTCACCGCGCAGGCGGCCCGCCCCGATCTGCTGCGGGCGCTGGGAGCGGAGGTCGACCGGGGCGTCTGGCTGAACCTCGCGAACGAGCGGCTGCCGGTGACAGTGCTGGGATCCCTGGCGGCTGAGCGGATGGGGATCACCGAGCCGGGCGAGAAGATCATGATGAACGACCAGGACGTGGTCGTCGTCGGCATCCTCGCGCCGGTCGAACTGGTCCCGAACCTGGACCGGGTCGCGCTGGTGGGCTTCCCGGCGGCGGAGAAGTACCTCGGCTTCGACGGACACCCGACGACGATCTTCGAACGCTCGACGGACAGTTCGGTCGCGGACGTCCGCGCGGTCCTGGCCCGCTCGGTCAATCCGGGCGGCGAGGGCTCGGTGAAGGTCTCCCGCCCCTCCGACGCGCTGGCCGCCAAGGCGGCCGCGGACGAGGGCCTGACCGCGCTGATGCTGGGCCTGGGCGCGATCGCGCTCCTGGTCGGCGGGGTGGGGGTGGCCAACACGATGGTGATCTCGGTCCTGGAGCGCCGACGGGAGATCGGCCTGCGCCGCGCCCTGGGCGCGACGCGGACGGCGATCCGGGTCCAGTTCCTGACGGAGTCCCTGCTCCTGTCGGCTCTGGGCGGCGCGACGGGCGCGCTCCTGGGCGTGGCCGCGACGCTCGTCTTCGCCTCCGTCCAGTCCTGGACGCCGGTGATCCCGCCCGCCGCGCTCGCGGCGGCCTTCGCGGCCACGCTGACGACGGGCGCGCTGGCCGGCCTCTATCCGGCGGCCCGGGCGGCGCGCATGCATCCGACGGCGGCCTTGAACGCGACCTAGCCGATGTGCCGCGAGCAGGGCGGCTTTGATCATGGACATGTGGATGGCTTAGGGTGCCGGGCGTCGTCGTCTCCGGGGAACGGATCATCCATGCGCACGCCCTTCGCCACGTCGTCCCGTCTGGTCCGCCCGCTGTCCTTGGCCGGCGTCGTCACGGCGTTGGTCCTGCTGACGGGGTGCGACGGCGACGGGGACGGCGTCAAGGCCACCGGCGCCGACGGCGGCACGTCCCAGCAGGCGCCGTCGGCGGACACCCCTCCGGCGCAGCCGTGGCTGACCGGCGACGGCGACGGACGCAACGGCGGGGCCAGCGGCGGCCCCGAGGCCCGCCAGAAGATGATGCTGGACAACATGCCGAAGGCGGGCACCGTCATGGCGGCGGGCGAGTACGTGCAGCGCTTCACGACCTGCGAGCGCTACAGCATCGACCCCTCCGACGAGCGGTACTACCCGATGGACGAGAAGTTCGACGCCACGTGGGGCGTGCAGTTCAGGGGCACCTGCAACGACTCGGGCAACGGCTATATCCGCGTGTTCAAGACGAACGACATGCGCATGTTCCAGGAGGCCTACCGAGGGGAGGTCGCCGAGCGGATGAAGAACAGCTCGACGGCCGACATCGAGGGCGGGTTCGCCGTCGGCGAGGACTTCGCGGTCATCGCCCCCGACGACGACTCCATACGCCAGCTGTCGGCCTCCGGCCTGCTGATCCTCAACTGCAACCCCAACTTCCAGCCCCAGGGCGACGTCTCGACGGCGCCCGCCCTCGTGGAGGGCTGCGTCCTGACGGACCAGTTCGTGAGCTGAGCCGGCGCACGGACGCCGCCGCAGAACCGGCAGGGCCGCTGTGACCTGCTGAAAGTGCGTGGTCTCCTTCCGGACGCGTGGCCCGTCAGGCGCCGTTGACCCGGCCGGTACGGCATGCCAGCGTCGCCCCGACCGCCCCCGCAGCAGGGGGCCGTAGGGGAGGGGAACGCGATGCGCGCACGGATGCGCCGCCAAGTGACGGCGGTGGCCCTGGTGACGGCGGGGGCCATACTTCTTGCCGGCGTCGGCGGCGGCATGGCCCAGGCCGCCGAGAGCACCGACGCTACGACGGGCTCTCGGTCGGCTGTGCTGCTCGGCGACCCGACGCCGGAGGAGCAGCAGCGACTGCGGGAGATCGCCGGGGTGATCTGGACGCCCGAGCTGGCCGCGGGGTGGAACATGAACAGCGACGTCGCGGACGTCCTGTCCCAGGCGACCGGCCGGATCCTGGAGTGCTCGGAGGCGTTCGCCCTGGTGCCCCGGCCGCCGGGCTTCGTGCCGGGGCTCGGCTATCTGGTCGGGTACTGGCAGAACCTGCGGGATTATTTCCGGGCCGTCAAGAAGGACCGTACGTACCGGGCGTGCGTGGTGTCGACGGCCGCCTACTACCGGTCGATCATCGAGATGGCCTCCGCGGGCATCTGAGGTTCCCGACGCCTGCGGTGAGAGTGCCGGCGCGGTGAGAGTGGGCGCGTCCTGATCTGAGCCGGCCGGAGACCCTCCACGGTCTCCGGCCGGCCGGCCCGGCTCAGGTGTCGCCGAGGGCGCCTCGGCCTGGATCCCGGATCAGTTCAGCGGGGCTCGGACGGTCCCGTGGAACTGGATGGGAGGCCAACCACGGGACGCGGCCAGCTGGTTCAGCGCCTGCGCGACCTCCAGCGGGGTGATGACGTTCTGCGCCGGGGCGCCCTCGACGCGGAGGCTGAACTTCACCTCCATGTACGCGTCTCGGTCGCCGATGCTGGTGTCCCCCTGGAACTGCGTCCCGGGATCGAACTCGACGGCCGCCGTCTGGGACGCCTGCGCCGTCTCGCCCCCGGCGGCCTGCGCGGAACCGCTCGACGCGAGGACGGCGCCGGCCGCGGCGGTGCCCGAGTAGCCCAGCAGGGCACGTCTGGAAACCCTGGTCATGTTCCCCTCCTTGGAAAGCCAGGCCTCCCCCCTGGAGACCCATCGTGATCATACGAACGCGAGTACGGGCCGCATGTAGAACAAGAACATCCGCTTGTCGGCCGGTCTCGCTGCCGCGCCGGCCGTCGCTTCCCGCCGGGCCGTGCGGGCTGAGACACTGGAGGCGGACGACATCGAGGCGGCGACCGACGCAGGTGCGCTGACCCTGCGCGGTCCGACCGCCGCGCGCGCCGCGCCCCGCACGACCGCTGTCGACGCCCGAGACGACGCTCACCAGCGGATCCGCGGCTGAGCGGGTCGCGCACACATGCCGCGGAGGGCGGGACCCCTCTTGCCCCTCCCCGTCCTCCGCGCGCCGAAAGGGGCAGCGCGATGTATATGAGATGGGAGGCGTTCCTGGACGCGGTCCAGGAGCGTGGCGAATACCCCTCGCGGGAGGAGGCTGATCGGGCGGCCCGCGTCGTCCTCGCACTGCTGGGCGCCCATCTGGTGGGCCAGGACAGAGCCGAGCTGGCCGCTCGGCTGCCCGAGACGTACGCACTGATTCTGCTCAACCCGCTTCAGGCCGCCGAGCCGCTGGACCCCGAGCGGTTCGTCAGGGCCGCCGCCGCGTGGATCGAGGGCGCCACCGAGGAGACCGCCAAGTGGGACGCCGGCGCCGTGCTCAGCGTGGCGGCCGACGCCGCCGGCGAGGACCTTCTGCGCCGCGTCCTGCTCCAACTGCCCCCTGGCTACGACATGCTCTTCGGCCCGCCCCGGCCGCTCTGACGCGGACGGCGGACCGACTGCCGAGACGAGGGATGTGGCCATGACGGAGACCGCACTGCTCGCAGCCGTCGTCACCCGTGTCGGCGGCAAGAGCACCGTGAGCGTGGCGGGGGAGATCGACGTCGCCACCGCGCCGCGGCTGCGGGGCGCGCTGAGCATCGCGCTCTCGCACCACAGCCGCTGGATCGAGGTCGACCTCGCCCGCGTGGACTTCTGCGACTGCTCCGGGCTGAGCGTCCTGCTGTGGGCCCGGGGGCGGGCCCGGCGGCAGGGGAGCTCGCTGCGGGTGACGGGGGTGACCTCGCCGCTGGTGCGGAAGGTGTTCCGCAAGACCGGCACGGACACCGCGCTGACCGAGCCCGAACAGGGCTGACCGGGTGGATCGGGGTCGCGACCCCGGGCGCACCGGACTCCGTTCCGGGCCATGCTCGGGGCCGATCCGGGCCGAGGCCCCCACCCGGTCGCGGGGCCGATCAGAGCCGAGGCGACGCCACCCGGTCGGCGCAGGCGCGGCGGCCGGGTACGGGGCGCCGCCCTAGCATTTCGTCTGTGCCGGCCGTTCCCCGCACGATCGAGACCCCTCGTCTGCAGAGCCCGGAGGAAGGCCCGCGATGACGACCCCCCAAGACCCGCACCTCGCACTCGTGCGCGAGGTGACGCCCCGTACCCCCGACGGCTGCGAGGAGTGCCTGCGCATCGGCTCTCCCTGGATGCATCTGCGACTCTGCCTGACCTGCGGTCACGTGGGCTGCTGCGACTCCTCGCCGCACCGGCACGCCCGCTCGCACGCCGACGAGGCCGGTCACCCCATCGTGCGGTCCTTCGAGCCGGGCGAGGACTGGCGCTGGTGCTTCGTCGACGAGGCCCTCGTCTGACGGGGACGGACGCCGTCGACCCGGGAGAGGGCTCTCGAGAACGCCGACGCGCCCTAGTGCGATCGGGTGAGCATACGAATCGTCGCCCCGGCCGCGGAATGTGCTCCGTCGGCGGGGCGACGATCGTCGCGCCCGTTGGCGCCAGCCGGCTACGAGGGCTCAGGGACTCGTCAGCGTCCTCGTCGGCGAGGTCCGAGCCGTAGCGGCGCCGAGGGCCCCGCAGGGGCCTTCGCGGTCAGCGCTTCAGCGCTTCGTCTCCTTGCGGACCCGCTCGGCGGCCTTCTCCGCGGCCTCCTGCGTCTTGCCCTCCATCTGCTCCCCGCGGCCCTCCATCTCCATGGACCTGTTGTCCATGGTCTTGCCGGCGGTCTCCTTCATCTTGCCCTTCATCTGCTTCGCCTTGGCTTTGGCCTTGCTCATCAGGATCGATGTCCTTTCGGGTATGCGGTGGGGGTGCGGTCCGGCGGACCCGGCCCGACACGCTGTTCACACTGCGCCCGTGTCGGCTCCGTCGCAAATGGGAGGAATGACAGGAGTGGCGCGTCGTCGAATCCGGCGAGCCGCGCCTGGCGGCGCACCCTGAGCGGAATGACAGGAGTGGCGCGTCGTCGAATCCGGCGAGCCGCGCCTGGCGGCGCACCCTGAGCGGAGGGAAGAGGGCGACGTGCTTCACGGCCGCGTCGCGGTGGAAGGGCCGGCAGGTCGCCGTCGGCGGAGGCGGCTCGGTCGCGTCGGCGGGACGCGTCGTCACCAGGGTGCGGGGAGCCGCTCGGGTGGATGGACCGCTCAGAACCACTCGGGGAAGGGCCGCAGCGTGGAGAAGATCCCGGTGGTCACCTCGAAGGCGAAGGCGGCGTAGGCGATGCGGTTCTTCAACGCCTCGTCGCCCGTGAGAGCGGCGTACCGGGCGGTTCCCGGGAAGCCCTGCACACTCGAGCCCGGCAGGCTGATCGTGACCGCGGCGCGGATGAAGCCCGTCACATGGTCCTCGGAGCCCAGGGCGTTGCGGAACGCCGGCGTCATCGAGAACACGCTTCCCGTGGTCATCATGGCCACCGAGTAGGAGTGCCGGACGTCCTGGGCGACGAACGTGGCGCGGTCCATCTCCTTGAGGACGATCACGGGAGGCGACGCGGCCAGCACATTCCTGGTCCCTTTGAACGTCGGACGGATGACCTGGTCGATCGCCGCCTGCCGGCCCAGCGGATGCGAGCTGACGTGGAAGTTCCGCTCCAGCGCGTCGTTCACGAGGGGGTCGAGCACCGGCTGGTCCAACTTGGCGATGACCGCGTCCAGTCGGGGAACGCAGATGTTCGTGATCGTGTCCTTGCCCAGCTGCACCAGTCCCGTCGTCGAGGGATCCGGCGCGTCGGGGTTCGCCTGCTCATGCGCGAAATGGTCGTCCAGCCGGGTCATCGTGCCCACGCCGATCACCGGGTCGGTGGGCGAGAGGCCCTCGTCCGTCTTGAACGCCGTGACCGCCGCCCCCGTCCCGGGGCCGAAGATCCCGTCGATGCCTCCCGCGACGGCGTACCCGAAGTCCACGAGCGCCGACTGGACGCGGTCGACGCTGGTGCGGTCCGGCTCTCCCGCCTGCAGCTTGTGGGTGCCGTTGAGGCAGTTCTCCAGGGGAGTGAGTCCGGAGAACCGCTGGGCGTTGAGGGGTGACATAGAGCCTCCTGCGATCAGTTCGTATGGTCGGTCGGTCCTGCGCCCGGCTTGCCCAGGTCCTCCGGGCCGACGTGCTCGCCCGGCGTCGCGAGCTCCTCCACCGCGCCGGCGCCGACGACCGCGCCGGTGGTCCTCTTGCCGCGCCGCAGCCGTCCCTCGAGCCAGCTCGCGAAGGTGGTGAGCGCGAAGTTCAGGATCACGAAGATCACGGCGACGACGGTGAAGCTGGCGATGGTGTTGGCCCCGTAGTTCGCGCTCATCGGGCGGACGGAGGCCAGCAGCTCGGAGAAGCCGAGCATCGCGCCGCCGAGCGCGGTGTCCTTCACGATGACGACCAGCTGGCTGACGATGGCGGGCAGCATCGCGGTCACCGACTGCGGCAGCAGCACGAACCGCATCGTCTGGCCCTTGCGCATCCCGATCGCCTTGGCCGCGTCCGTCTGGCCCCGGGGCAGCGACAGGATGCCGGCCCGGACCACCTCGGCGAGGACGGAGGCGTTGTAGAGGACGAGTCCGGTGACGACCGCGTACAGCGGGCGGGTGTCCGGGCTGACGTCGGTGAACTCGGAGTACGCCGCGTTGGCGAAGAGCATCAGGATCAGCACGGGGATGGCCCGGAAGAACTCCACGACCGTGCCGCCGGCGCCCCGCACCCACCCGTGGTCGGAGAGCCGTGCGATGCCGAGGAACGCGCCGAGGGGCAGCGCGATGACCATGGCCAGAGTCGCGGCGATGAGGGTGTTCTCGAGGCCCGGCAGGAGATACGTCGTCCATGCGCGGGAGTCGGTGAAGAAGGGCTCCCACTTGGCCCAGTCGAGTTGGTTCTTGTCGGCCAGGCTCAGGAGCACCCACCAGACGACCGCGGCGAGAGCCACCAGGAACACGATGGTGAACAGCACGTTCCGCCGTTTGGCGCGGGGTCCGGGAGCGTCGTAGAGGACGGACGTCATCGCTTCACCGCCACCTTCTTGCTCACCCATCCCAGGAGCAGCCCCATGGGAAGCGTGAGACAGATGAATCCGAACGCGAAGATGGCGGAGATCAGAATGAGCTGAGCCTCGTTCTCGATCATCTCCCGCATCAGCAGGGCCGCCTCGGCGACGCCGATGGTGGCGGCCACGGTGGTGTTCTTGGTGAGCGCGATCAGCACGTTCGCCAGCGGGCCGACCACCGAGCGGAACGCCTGCGGAAGGACGATCAGGCTCAGCACCTGGGTGAAGCTCAGCCCGATGGCGCGCGCCGCCTCCACCTGGCCGATCGGGACGGTGTTGATGCCCGAGCGCAGCGCCTCGCAGACGAACGCCGCGGTGTAGGCGATCAGACCGAGCACGGCCAGACGGAAGTTGATGGTCTCGAAGTCGTCCGCGCCGAGGTTGACGCCGAGGGTCTGGAACAGGCCCAGCGAGGTGAAGACGATGATCACGGTGAGCGGGATGTTCCGCACGATGTTCACGTACGCGGTGCCGAAGCCGCGCATCAGGGGCACGGGACTGACCCGCATGGCGGCCAGGAGGGTGCCCCAGATCAGTGCGCCGATGGCGGAGTACACGGTGAGCTGGATCGTCGTCCAGAAGGCTCCCAGCAGGTCGTAACCCTCAAGAAAGTCGAACACGTTCTCTCGTACTTTCCGTGTGTGGAGTCCCCGGCGCGCCGCGCGTAGGCGCGGCGCGCTGTGTCGGCCCTGTCCGGCGCATCGGCCGTGTCAGCCGGGTCGGCCGGGTCAGCCAGGTCAGCCAGGTCGGCCGGGTCAGTCGACGATGACGCCGATCTTCGGGGCGGGCTCGTTCTGGTAGTTCGCCGGGCCGAAGTTGGCCTCGACGGCCTTGTCCCACGAGCCGTCCGCGACCATCTTCTCCAGGGCCGCGTTGATCTGGGCCTTCAGCTCGCTGCCCTTCTGGACGCCGATGCCGTAGTTCTCATTGCTCAGCTTGAAGCCGCCCAGCTTGAACTTGCCCTTGAACTGGTCCTGCGCGGCGTAGCCGGCGAGGATCGAGTCATCGGTGGTCAGGGCGTCGATGACCTCGTTCTCCAGGCCGGTCAGGCACTCCGAGTAGCCGCCGTACTCCTGCAGCTGGGCCTGGGGCGCCACGTCGGTCTTGATGTTCTGCGCGGACGTGGATCCGGTGACCGAGCAGAGCTTCTTGTTGTTCAGGTCCTCGGGCGTCTTGATCGAGTCGTCGTCCGCCCGGACCAGGACGTCCTGGTGCGCCAGCAGATAGGGGCCGGCGAAGTCGACCTTCTGCTCGCGCTCGTCGTTGATGGAGTACGAGGCCGCGATGAAGTCGACGTCGCCGCGCTGGAGCAGCGTCTCGCGGTCGGCGCTCTTGGCTTCCTTCCATACGATGTCGCCGGGCTCGTGGCCCAGCTCCTTGGCGACATACGTCGCCACGTCGACGTCGAAGCCCGTGTACTTGCCGTCCGGGGTCTTCAGGCCGATGCCCGGCTGGTCGTACTTGATGCCAACGGTGATCTTCTCGCCGGCGGCGCTGGGAGTGCTGCCGCTGCTGCTCCCGCCTTCGTCGTCGTCGGAGCCGCAGGCCGTGGCGCCCAGGGACAGTGCGAGTGCAGCCGCGGCCGCGGTGGTGACCTTGAAGATCTTCATGCTGATCACCCTTAGGGGGTTGTGTGCAGTGTGGGGGCTGCTGATCGGGACGGCTCTGGGGAGGGCCGAGTCAGTGGTGCAGGATCTTCGAGAGGAAGTCCTTGGCGCGGTCGCTGCTGGGGTTGCTGAAGAACTGCTCGGGGGTCGTCTCCTCCACGATGCTGCCGTCCGACATGAACACCACGCGGTTGGCGGCCGAACGGGCGAATCCCATCTCGTGGGTGACGACGACCATGGTCATTCCGTCGCGGGCGAGCTGCTGCATGACCTCCAGCACCTCGTTGATCATCTCGGGGTCGAGCGCCGACGTCGGCTCGTCGAAGAGCATGATCTTGGGGTCCATGGCCAGCGCCCGGGCGATGGCCACGCGCTGCTGCTGGCCGCCGGAGAGCTGGGCGGGGTACTTGTCCGCCTGGGAGGCGACGCCCACCCGGTCGAGCAGCGAGCGGGCCCGCTCCTCGGCGGCCTTCTTGTCCTTCTTGCGGACCTTGATCTGGCCCAGCGTCACGTTGTGCAGCACGGTCTTGTGCGCGAAGAGGTTGAAGGACTGAAAGACCATGCCCACGTCCGCCCGCAGCCGCGCCAGCTCGCGGCCCTCGGCCGGGAGCGGCTTGCCGTCGATGAGGATCGTGCCCGAGTCGATGGTCTCCAGCCGGTTGATGGTGCGGCACAGCGTCGACTTGCCGCCGCCGGAGGGGCCGATGACGACGACCACCTCGCCGCGGGTGATGGTCAGATCGATGTCCCGGAGCACGTGCAGCGCGCCGAAGTGCTTGTTGACGTCGTGCATCGCCACCAGGGCGTCGTCCCTGACGGGGAGATCGTTCTGGGCAGTCACGTCGTACTCCGCTCGTCGGCTTCATACTCCGTCGTCCACGGGCGGGCCGCACGCCGAGCGGAGAGGGGCGAGCGAATGGGGTAAATCGACCATACTGGAGGCACCGATCATGCGAGGCCGGTGTTCCGATGAGCGACGACGTTCCGAGCGAGGGCGTGCCGGGCGAGGGCATGTCGATCGACGGCAGGGGGGTCGACGCACTCGCGATCCCGGAGGCGCCGCCGACGGGCGCTCCGGGCACGGGCGCCGGGGACGTGCCCGCCGCGGACATGCCCGGCGACGACAGCGGCGCCGCCCGGGACGCCGGCGGATGGCTGGGCGCGCTGCCCGTGGCGCTGGTCGCCACCGGCGCCGACGGGGCGATCGTGCGCTGGGACCCGGCCGCGCAGGAGCTGCTCGGCTACCCGCCCCAGGAGGTCATGGGCCTCCACATCGTCGACCTGCTCCACCCCGGTGCGGACCGCAGCCTGGGACGCTCCCTGTGGGAGGCGGCCTCCACCACCGGGCGAGGGGTGATGGGCACGGTCACCGCCTGGCACCGGGACGGACACCCGCTCGAGCTGGAGATCTGGGCCTGCCCCGTGCAGAGCAAGGCCAGCGGCGGGGGCTCGGTGCTCGTCTTCGCCGCCGACGCCCACGGCGCCCGCCGGATCCGCGGGTCGTCCGCCGTCTGGGACGGGCTGTTCTCCCGCTCGCCGGTCGGCATCGCCATCTTCGACACACAGCTGCGATTCCTCCAGGTCAACCCCGCACTCCAGGCCATGAACGGGGTGCCGCAGGCCAAGCACCTCGGCCGCCGGCTCGCCCAGGTGCTGCCGCAGACCAACACCGCCGACATGGAGAGGGCCATGCGGCAGGTCCTGGCCACCGGCCAGCCGGTCCTGGACTTCCGCCGTATCGGCCGCACCCCCGCCGACCCGCACGTCGACCGGATGTGGTCGTGCTCGTACGTACGCCTGGAGGACGTGTCCGGACGGCCCATCGGCGTCACCGCCTCGATCATCGACATCACCGAGCAGCAGCGGGCGCACCTGGAGGTCGAGGCAAGCCGCCGCAGGCTCGCCCTGCTCAACGAGGCCACCAGCGGGATCGGCACCACGCTGGAGCTGGAGCGCACCGCCCAGGAGCTCGCCGACGTGTCGGTGCCCGTGCTCGCGGACGTCGTCACCGTCGACGTGCTGGAGAGCCTGGCCTCAGGCGGCGAGCCCGGCCCCGGGCTGGTCGGCGGCAGCGCCCTGCGCCGGCTCGGCAAGGCGCCGCTCAGCGACTCCCCGATTGCGAACCTGCTGGCCCCGCTGGGGCGCACCCTCCTCTTCCCCGCGTCCGCCCCCTACACCCAGGCCCTCTCCAGCCGGCAGCCCTTCATGATCGTCCAGCTCGACGCCCGCGCCGTCGCGCCCGCGGCCCGGCACTCCGACAAGCCCGCTCAGCTGCTCACCCTGGGCGTGCACTCCTTCATGATGGCCCCCTTGATCGCCCGCGGGATGGTCCTGGGCGTGGCCACGTACTACCGCGCCGAGAC
Organism: Streptomyces sp. NPDC051907; assembly: GCF_040681075.1. Taxonomy (NCBI): domain Bacteria; kingdom Bacillati; phylum Actinomycetota; class Actinomycetes; order Kitasatosporales; family Streptomycetaceae; genus Streptomyces; species Streptomyces sp. NPDC051907. The sequence goes on from NZ_JBFAYB010000024.1 coordinate 58,708, forward strand.
CGAGGCCCCCTTCGACGCCGACGACGTCACGCTGGCCGGCGAGCTCGCCGCCCGCGCCGCCGTCGCCGTCGACAACGCCCGCCTCTACCACCGCGAGCACGACACCGCGGTGATCCTCCAGCGCAGCATGCTGCCCCAGCACATCCTCACGCCCCCCGGCATCGAGATCGCCCACCGCTACCTTCCCGCCAGCGACGTCAACGAGGTCGGCGGCGACTGGTACGACGTCATCGCCCTCTCCGACGGCAAAGCGGCCCTGCTCATCGGGGACGTCATGGGCCACGGCACCGCGGCCGCCGCCGTGATGGGCCGCCTCTCCAGCTCGGTGCGGGCCCTCGCCCGGCTCGACCTCGCGCCCGTCGACATCCTGCACCAGCTCGAAGCCGCCCTCGCCGACCTCTCCGAGCCGCTGTTCGCCACCTTCCTGTACGCCGTGTGCGACCCGGCCACCGGCCTCTGCTGGATCACCCGCGCCGGCCACCCCCCTCCGGCCGTCGTCGCCCCCGACGGCGCCGCCCGGCTGCTCCAGCTGCCCGCCGGGGCCCCGCTCGGCATCGGCGGCATCGACTTCACGACCGTCGAGGTGCAGCTGGAGCCGGGCAGCCTCCTCGTCCTCTACACCGACGGGCTCGTCGAAGCCCGCGGCCACGACATCGACGACCGGCTCAGCGAGCTCACCCATCTGCTGGCCCACCCCGGACAGCCGATCGCCCAGCTGTGCGACACCCTGGTCACCCATCTCGTCCCCGCCTCGGCCGACGACGACATCGCCCTGCTCATCGCCCGCATCGGGACGAGCGGCGGCCCCGAGGCCGCTGCCCACACCACGACCGGCTCATAGGCCCGCACGCACGCCACGCGGTCCAGCCTCGGCCCGCGCTCGGCGCGCTGCCAGTGGCGCGAACGACACGTTCCACTATATTTGCGCCATGGCCCAGAACGAGACACAGCGGCTCAAAGTGGCCGTGACCGTGCTGGAGAACGGCCCGCTCTTCGAGCTCGCCGTCCCCTGCGAGGTCTTCGGCCGCGACCGCCGCGACCTGTCCCCCCGCTGGTACGAACTGACCCTGTGCCACACCGCGAGCGAGACCCAGAACGCGCACAACGGGCTGCGGCTGAGCACCCCCCATGGGATCGACGCGCTGGGCAGCGCCGACCTGATCGTGGTGCCGGCCTGCGAGACCTCGTACGAGCCGCCCGTCGCTCTCCTGGAGGCCCTGCGGGAGGCGCACGGCAGGGGAGCGCGGATCGCGGCCCTGTGCTCGGGCGCGTTCGTCCTCGCGGCCGCCGGACTGCTCGACGGCATGGCGGCCACCACGCACTGGATGCACGCCGAGGAGCTGCGCCGCCGCTTCCCGCGGGTCAGGGTCGACGAACGGGCCCTGTACATCGACCGGGGCTCCATCCTCACCAGCGCCGGCACCGCCGCGGGCATCGATCTGTGCCTGCACATCGTCCGCCAGGACTTCGGCTCCGCCGTCGCCGCGGAGGTCGGCCGCCGGATGGTCGTGGCGCCGCACCGGCAGGGGGACCAGGCGCAGTACGTCCCGCCCCGGGCGCCGCACACCGCCGAGGCGTACCGGTTCGGCGAGGCGCTGGGCTGGGCCGTAAAGGAGCTGCACCGGCCGCTGACCGTCGGCGAGTTCGCCGAGCGCGCCGCGATGAGCACGAGGACCTTCGGCCGGCACTTCGCCCACCAGATGGGGACCACGCCGTTGAAGTGGCTCAATCTGCAGCGTCTGGCCCGTGCCCGGGAGCTGCTGGAGACGACGGAGCTGGCGGTCGACGCCATCGCGGAGCGCACCGGGTTCACCACCGGGAACGTGCTGCGCCAGCACTTCCACCGCCATCTGGGGACCACGCCGACCGCCTATCGGCGCTCCTTCGGCGAGCGGGCCCACTGGCTGCGCCGGGTGTAGCCCGGCGGGCGGCAAGGCCACGGAGGGGGCCCGTTCGGCCGCGGAGCTAGACCCAGTCCGTCGCGCCATGGCTCAGCGAGACGGTCGCACCGGACTCGTCGCGCATGGCCTCGACGATGTTCTGGTGCAGGGTGCGGCTGGCTTCCTCGGACGGACACGGAACGGGGCTGCCGGCCAGGACGAACCAGTCCGCGGCGCCGCTGTACTGAACCGCCACCTGCGCCTCGCCCTCCGTCCAGGTGGTGTGGACGGTGAGGTCGCCGTGGATCACGCCGATGTCTTCGGTGAGAACGCCGCCGGCGCCCGCGTAGATGCCGCCGGTGGTCCATGATGCCCAGCTCATGGTGCGTGCCTTACTGACGGTGGGCGTAGCTGAGCGCCCACGGCGGACACAGGGTGCTTCGAGTCTGACATCTGCGGGGCGGGGGCGCGCGGCGAGTCGGACGGCCTCCGCGGGCCTGGCCGGGCCCTCCGTGAGCGCGGAGCGCCCGGGTCCCCCGTGTCGCCCTGCGGCCGGAGCGAGCACCCGGACCGGGCCGCCCCGGGCCCGAGCCTCCGGCCGCCGCCTCGGTCATCTCAATGTCCCTGTCCTGCAAGGGAGTTGTTCGCATCGGATTCCCCAAAGCGTGCACGGGCAGTCATTCGACTACGGAAAACTGTTGCCGCAGCCGAGGCGGGCAACACCGGGGGAGGCGTCCGTGGCCATCGGGGAGAGACGTGTCGTCGAGGAGCCGCGCCTGGCCGTGCGCCGGCACTCCTCGTCCCTCTGGTCCCGGCGGGGCTTCCTCGTCGGCTTCCTGCCCGCGCTCGCCGCCGTCCTGACGGGCGTGGTCGCGCTCGGCGTCTCGGGGAACATCCTGCTGCCCCTGGAGCGGATCATCACCCTCGAAGGGAAGATGGCCTCCAAGCGGGACTTCTTCGAGGACGAGAAAGTCCAGCAGATCCTGATGAAGCATCACCTCAAGGTCCACATCACCAGCTCCGGATCGCGGGAGACGGCGGTCGGGGACATCTCCTCGTACGACTTCGTCTTCCCCTCCGGCCAGCCCGCCGGCGACCTGATCACCCGCCAGCGCGCGGCGGAGAACGCGTACGCCAAGGTGCACCGGCCGTTCGTCAGCCCCATCGTGCTGTCCACCTACCGCGAGTACGCCCAGGCCCTGCAGAGCGCGGGGATCGCGACCGCGCAGCGCGCCGCCGGACAGGACAAGCCGCTGTACTACGTGCTGGACATGCACAAGTTCCTTCAGGCCGTCGACAAGCGGCTGCGGTGGAACGACATCGGCATCCGCGACCAGGGGATCGCCAACGCCAACCGGATCCTCGCCCAGAGCCCCGACGTCTGCGGGGCCAACTCGGCCGGCACCTATCTCGCGCTGGTCGCCTTCACCTGGCGCTCCGGCGCGTCCGGCGAGGTGCCCGCCACCGATGAGGAGGCGGACGCGCGCGCCCGGGCGATCAAGCCCCTGATGGAGCAGGGCCTGCCCGCCGCCGACGTGTTCCGCACCTATCTGTCCGCGGAGGGGAAGGGGATAGCCCCGGTGGTCGTCGCGTACGAGCACCAGTTCCTCGCCTACCAGCTGCGGTACCAGGCCGAGTCGCAGAAGGTCGACTCCGAGCGGGTGCTCCTGTATCCGGCGAGCCAGTTCGTGACCCAGCCGCAGTTCATCGCGCTCAACAAGGACGGCGACCGGCTCGGCGAGCTCATCACCCGCGACCCCGAGCTGCGGCAGCGGGCCATGGAGCTGGGCTTCAGGATCCTCGACCCGACCGGCGAGGTCGCCGGCGACCAGCTGACCCGGTTCCTCGAGGACCGCGGCGTCCCCGTCCCCTCGGTGGAGAGCGACGACACCCGGTCCTCGATGCCCAGGCTCCGGCTCCTGGAGCGGATGATCTCGATCGTGGGCGACTGCCCGGCCGTCGACGGCTCGGCCGGGTCCAGATGACGGCCCGCACAGCCGCCGCGCGCCGCCGCCTGACCGGCTTCGTCGCGCTGTGCACCGCCCTGCTGCTGCTCGCCGCGGCCACCGCCTGCTCGGGCGACGATCCCGAGCCGGTCACCCTGCGGGTGCTGGCCAGCTCGGAGCTGGCGGACATGCGGCCCCTGCTCGACGAGCTCCGCGAGGAGACCGGGATCCGGCTCGACATGGAGTACCGCGGCACCGTGGACGCCAGCAACGCCCTCGCCCGGGGCGAGCGCGGCCACGACCTCGCCTGGCTCTCCTCCGACCGCTACTTCCAGCTCAAGGCCAAGGCCGCCGGGCGCACCGAAGAGCGGCCGCTGGCCACCAGCACCATGCGCTCTCCCGTCGTCGTCGGCATGGAGTCCGCCACGGCCGACCGGCTGCGCCGCGGCGCACCCGACGGACAGATCTCCTGGGCGGACGTCGCGGACGCCGCCGCGGACGGCTCGCTGAGGTTCGGCATGGCCGATCCACGGCACGCCAACAGCGGCCTCGCCGCGCTGGTCGGCGTCGCGACGGCGGCCGCGGGCACCGGAGGCGCACTGCGCCCGCAGGACGTCTCCTGCGACCGGCTGCGCGGCTTCTTCGCCGGCCACGCGCTCACCGAGGAGTCCTCGACCCGCCTGGCCGACGGATTCGTACGCCGTCAGGGCGAGCTGGACGCCCTCATCACCTACGAGTCCGAGCTGCTCGCCCTCAACGCCGGCGGCAGGCTCTCCAAGCCGCTGGAGATCGTCTACCCCAAGGACGGCATGGTGCTGTCCGACTACCCCGTGCTGCTGCTCGACCCGGCCAAGCGGGCCGCGTACGACCGGATGGTGGAGTGGCTCAAGAGCGAGCCGGTCCAGAAGAAGATCATGGAGCGCACGCTGCGCCGCCCCATCGACCCCGCTGTGCCGCGCCTGCCCAGTCTGCGCGAGCCGGTGGGCAACGCCCTGTACTTCCCCGACGAGCAGGCGGTCGTCGACCGGCTGCTGGACGACTACGGCGATCCGCGGCGCGACAAGCCGGCCCGGGTGGTCTTCCTCCTCGACTTCTCCGGGTCGATGAAGGGAGAGCGCATCGCGCGGCTGCGCGAGACCTTCGACGGGCTCAGCGGCGCCGACGACTCGCGTTCGGGAAAGTTCGTCCGGTTCTACCGCGGCGAGTCGCTGACCGTGATGCGCTTCGGCGGCCGGGTGCTGGACGAGCGGAGCGTGACCTATGAGGGCCCGCGCGACCTCGACCGGCTCCGCGCCTTCGTGGGCGGCGGCGACTTCGACACCAGCACGGCCCTGTGGTCCTCGCTGGACCGCGCGTACGCCGAGGCGGCCGAGGCCCTGCGGGACCAGCCGGGGCGGACCGTCTCCGTCGTGCTGATGACGGACGGCGAGAACAACGCCGGGATCAGCCTCGAAGAATTCCTCCGCCGGCACGCGGAGCGCCCCAAGGAGGCCCGGGCGGTACGCACCTACACGGTCCGCTACGGCGAGGCCGACAGCCAGGAACTCCACCGAGCGGCACGGGCCACCGGCGGCCGGATGGTCGACGCCACCGCCCAGTCGCTCCTGAGCGCTTTCAAGGAGATACGTGGGTGTGCTGAGTGAGCAGTGGTGGGGCGTCTGGTGGCCGTGGCTGCTCCTGTGGCTGTCGACCGCGCTCGGGCTCGTGGCGCTGGTCGCCTCGGCGATCGCCTGGCTCGTCCGCGGCCGGGGCGGCGAGGGCAGGGACCTCACGTACAGCATCTGCTTCTATCTCCACGACCGGAGCGTCATGGACCACTACCAGATGCGCGGCTACGCGGCGGCCCTGCGCAAGGAGGTCGAGCAGCGGACCAGCGACGGCCGGGACGGGAACATCCGCGCCTCGGTCCTCGGGCTGAGCGCGGGCGGCGGCAGACGCGACAACAGCGAGGTCGTCAGCAAGTACCTGGAGGTGGCCGAGCCCATCTCGGTGATCGGCACCATCATGCACGTCCTCGAGGAGGAGGACGTCATCGTCCACGCGGACCTGGTCAACCAGACCGTACGGCGCAACGTCGCGCTGGCCGCGGGGCTGGCGTCGCTGGGCGGCACGAGGAGCGCGCGGGACCCCGTGCGGCTGCGGGACATCGAGGACTTCGTCCTGATCAGAGGCCGGTTCCGCAAGATCAGCGAGTCCCCGGAGTCCACCGTCTTCCTGGCCCCCTATGGAGACCCCGACGGCGCGGGCGAGACGCCTCGGGTCCGGGTCACCTGCGCGACGGAGGGGCTGCGCAACGAGGTGCCGCGGGGCGCCTTCTCGGCGCGCTGCCTGGGCAAGGTCCAGGACTGGAACGCGGACGAGGCGGTGCTGGAGGTGCAGGCGATGGCGATCTTCCGCTGACCGGCCTCCGGACCGGTTCTCGCCTGCTGTTCTCGCAGGTCGGAGCCGTTGTGTGAGCTGCCTGATTCTGGGTAGCCGCGGGGGTATGAACGGACTCATTTACGCGCAAATCGACCAGCTTGCCGAGCCGGTCGCTCAGCGGAGTGTTCTGGCGAGCGTCGCGCCCGTCGTCATCGGCGTCATCCTCGTGCTGCTGCTGTTCGCCGTGGCGATGTGGGCGAACCGCCGCCGTTCGTACGAGCCGCCGCGCCCCGAGGAGCAGCCCCATCATCCCGATCACCAGTCCCATGAGGAGGGGCCCCGGGAGCCCGACGACTTCGGGTACACCGGAGACCGGCGGATCCTGCCGCACGAGATGAAGGGCTACGGGAACTTCGGCACCCGGCCCGTCGTCGAGAAGCCTCCGGGCGACCAGGACAAGAGCGGCGACCAGGAGAAGAGCGGCGGGGCGGTCGGCTGACTCCGGACTCGGCCGGCTCGTGGCCCGGCCGGCTCTCGTTCTCGGCTGATTTCCTGGCCCGGCCGGCTTCCGCCTGGCTCGGCGTCGTCCGCGCGCGGGCTGCTGTCGTGCCCGCCCGCAGCCGTGCTCCCGCACGCCGTGCCGCGCCGGTGTGCGCCGCGTCCGTGTAGAAAGCAGCATTCCGGGCAGTCGACTCTCGTAGGGGCGTCAGTGCAGGACGAAGGTGGTGCACCGTGGCCGGACGCGACGCTGTGAAGGGACGCCTCACGGTCTCCGTGCGGACCGCGCCGGGCGACGGATCGTATGTGCTGGCCCTGGCCGGAGAGCTCGACCACGACTCGGCCGAAGTCCTGCGCACGGCCCTCGCCGAGGGCCTGGCCTCCCGGCCGCCCCGGGTGGTCGTCGACTTTGCCGAGCTGGGCTTCTGCGACTCGACAGGACTCAACGCGCTCCTCAAGGCCCGGCTCGACGGCGGCGAGGCCGCAGTCCGGCTGGACCTCGCCGCCCTGCGGCCCCAGGTGGCTCGCATGTTCGACATCACGGGCGCCGGCGCCCTATTCCGTAGGTACGCGAGTCTCGACGAGGCGCTCGCCGACCGTCCGCAGAACTGAGAAGGAGGAGGTCATGAGGGACGTCCTCCCATCGCAGGGGCAGACCCGGCGACTGGCTCTGTACGGCACCGGGGGCGTGGTGGGGCGCTGCCGTGACTTCTGCCGGCAGGCCCTCACCGACTGGAGGTGGCTTCCCACGGCGGACGAAGAGCAGCAGGCCGTCGCCGAGGACGTGCTGCTGCTGGTCTCCGAGGTGGTCACCAACGCCTGTCTGCACGCCGACGGGCCGCAGGAGCTGACGCTGCACTGCTCCGAGGACCGGCTGCGGATCGAGGTCACCGACGCCAACCCCGTCCACCCCCACCCGCGCCCGACCGGCCGGGCGCAGCCCGGCGGCCATGGTCTGGTCGTGCTGGACCGGCTGGCCAGCAGCTGGGGCTCCGAGCCCCGGGGGACGGGCAAGACGGTGTGGGCGGAGGTCGCGGCGCCGCGGGGGTGGGGGCGGTAGGGCCTGGCGCTCGGCGCATCTGCCCGCGCGGCGTGCGCCTATAGCCGCACGGCGGCTCTACCCGAGCGCCTAACGCCTATAGCTGCACGCGTGGCGTGTACGTCTACGTATGCGTCTATGGGCTTGCTCGCCGTCCGGCGGGCTAGGACCGCGCGGCCAGGCTCCGGGCGTCCGCGACGTCCGTGCCGTCCGCTCTCTCGTCGTCCTCGTCGCCGTCCCGCAGCAGTTCGTCGCGCAGGGTCGCGAGGATATGGCTCAGCAGCCGGGAGACGTGCATCTGCGAGATGCCCAGCCGTTCGCCGATCTCCCGCTGCGTCAGCTCCTCCACGAACCGCATCGACAGGATCTGGCGGTCCCGCTCGGGCAGCGTGGCGACCACGGGCTTCAGGGCGACGACGCACTCCACCGTCTCGTAAGCACGCTCCTCCTGCGCCAGGCGTCGCTGCGACCCAGGGGCGGGGGCGGTCTCGTCCTCGGCCGGAGCGTCCAGCGAGCGGGCGCTATAGCCGTTCGCGGCCTGCCTGCCTTCTCGTATCTCCGCCTCGTCCACGTTCAGGTGCTCCGCGAGCTCGGCGTCCGTCGGCAGGCGTCCCCATCGCTGTTCGAGGGCGTCCGAGGCGCGCGCCAGGTCGATGCGCAGCTCCTGAAGCCGGCGCGGCACCCGCACGGCCCAGGTCGCGTCCCGGAAGAAGCGCTTGATCTCGCCCTCGATGTTCGGCAGCGCGAAGGAGGAGAACTCGACCTCGCGCTCGACGTCGAAGCGGTTGATGGCCTTGATCAGGCCGATCGTGCCGACCTGGAGGATGTCCTCCATCGCCTCGCTCCGGTGCGAGAACCGGGCGGCGGCGAACCGGACCAGGCTGAGATTCAGCTCGACCAGGGTGTTGCGGACGTACGCGTGCTCCGGCGTGCCCTCCTCCAGCAAGGCGAGCCGCTGGAAAAGGACCGCGGACAGGATCCGCGCGTCCACGGTCGCGAGGCTGCGAAGATCCGGAATCTCCGGGAGGTCGCTCAGCGCCGGCGGGCGCGAGCCGGACGCGGTGGAGACGGCGGGGGCGCGGGTGCTGAAGGCGGTGGACATGAGGCTCCTTCGACCCTGCTGGGAGCGCTCCTGATCGAGGAGCGGGCCCGGCGGGTAAATCGTCGTACGAGCTTCTGTAGATCCTTTACCCGATTGGATTAGTTTGATGCCTTCTGCGGCATATGCCGTAGTGCTGGTTTCCGGGTGTCCGTCGCCCTGCCGCGTGTCAGAGTGGACGTGTCGTCGTCGCAGGCGAGGTCAGCGATGGAACAGTCGGCCCACAGCTCCGGTGACCGGCCCGGGCGCCCACCGGCGGAGCTGAGCGAAGAAGGACTCCGGAACCTGCTCGCGGGGCTCACCGCGGTGCGGGACGGCGACTTCTCCCACCGTCTCCCGGAAGACGCCTCAGAGCTCCTCGGGGAGATCGTGGTCGTCTACAACGGCATGGTCGACCAGCTGTCCCTGGTCACCTCCCAGGTCACCCGCGTCGCCAGGGAGGTCGGCGGCGAAGGGCGGCTCGGCGGGCACGCGCGCGTGCCCCGCGTCAGCGGCGTCTGGCTGGAGCTCACCACCGGCGTCAACACCATGGCCGACAACCTCACCTCGCAGGTCCGCTCGATCTCCCGGGTCGCGTCGGCGGTCGCCAGGGGCGACCTGGACCAGAAGATCCGGGTCAACGCCCGCGGGGAGATCCTGGAGCTGAAGGAGACCATCAACACCATGGTGGAGCGGCTCTCCACCATGGCCGAGGAGGTCACCCGCGTCGCCCGCGAGGTCGGCACGGAGGGAAACCTCGGCGGTCAGGCGACGGTGCGGGGTGTGTCGGGCACCTGGAAGGACCTCGCCGACAACGTCAACTTCATGGCGAACAACCTGACCAACCAGGTCCGCAACATCGCCCAGGTCACCACGGCCGTCGCCGAGGGCGATCTGACCCGCAAGATCGACGTCGACGCGCGCGGCGAGATCCTCACCCTGAAGACCACGATCAACACCATGGTCGACCAGCTGTCGTCGTTCGCCGCCGAGGTCACCCGTGTCGCCCGGGAGGTCGGCAGCGAGGGCCGGCTGGGCGGGCAGGCGGAGGTGGAGGGCGTCTCGGGCACCTGGAAGCGCCTCACCGAGAACGTCAACGAGCTGGCCGGCAACCTCACCCGCCAGGTCCGGGCCATCGCCGAGGTGACCAGCGCCGTCGCCGAGGGCGACCTGACGCGCTCCATCACCGTCGAGGCCCCGGGCGAGGTCGGCGACCTCAAGGACAACATCAACGCCATGGTCGAGTCGCTGCGCGCGACGACCCGCGCCAACGAGGACCAGGACTGGCTCAAGACCAATCTGGCCCGCCTCGCGGGTCTGATGCAGGACAGCCGGAGCCTCACCGCCGTCGCGGAACTGATCATGGACGAGGTGCCGCGGCTGGTCTCCGCCCCGTACGCCGCCTTCTTCCTGGCCCAGGAGACCGCCGACGGCGACGACGCCGAGCTCGTCATGATGGCCTCCTACGGCGGCCCGGACGGCCCCCAGGCGCCCCCGCGCCGCTTCCGGCTCGGACAGTCGCTGGTCGGCCAGGCGGCGCGCAGCAGGCGCACCCTGACCGTCGAGGGGCTGCCGCCCGGCTACGCGACGATGTCCTCGGGCATCGGCTCGGCCGAGCCCACGACCCTGATCGTGCTGCCGATCGTCGTCGAGGGCCAGGTGGTCGGGGTCATGGAGCTGGCGGCGCTGCGCCCCTTCACCGGAATCCACCGGGACTTCCTCGACCGGTTCTGTGAGTCCGTCGGCGTGATCGTCAGATCGCTGATCGCCAACGCCCGTACGGACGAACTGCTCGAGCAGTCCCAGCGGCTGACCGCCGAGCTGAGCACCCGCTCCCAGGAACTCCAGTCCCGCCAGGAGGAGTTGCAGCGCTCCAACGCCGAACTGGAGGAGAAGGCGGCCCTGCTGGAGGAGCGCAACCGGGACATCGAGAGCAAGAACCTGGAGATCGAGCGCGCCCGGCAGGAGCTGGAGGCGCGCGCACTCCAGCTCTCGCGGACCTCGATGTACAAGTCGGAGTTCCTGGCCAACATGAGCCATGAGCTGCGCACTCCGCTGAACAGCCTGCTGATCCTCGCCCAGCTGCTCGCCCAGAACGCGGAGGGCAATCTGACGGAGAAGCAGGTCGACTACGCCGACGTGATCCACTCCGCGGGCTCCGACCTCCTCCAGCTGATCAACGAGATCCTCGACCTGTCGAAGGTCGAGGCGGGCAAGATGGACGTCCACCTGGAGCAGGTCGCCCTGCGCCGGCTGCTGGACTACGTCGAGATCACCTTCCGGCCGCTGGCGGGCGATCGCGGCCTGGACTTCCAGGTGGTCAAGGCGCCGGACATCCCCGAGACCGTGCTGACCGACGAGGCGAGGCTGCGGCAGGTGCTGCGGAACCTGCTCTCCAACGCCATGAAGTTCACCGAGCAGGGCAGCGTCGAGCTGCGGGTCGAGCGGGCGGACGCCGAGGAGTCGGCGACCCTCGTGGGCGGGGCGCCCGCGCTCGCCTTCAGGGTCGGCGACACCGGGATCGGCATCGCGGAACAGCATCTGGAGACCGTCTTCGGCGCGTTCCAGCAGGGCGACGCGGCCACCGGACGGCGCTATGGAGGCACCGGGCTCGGCCTGTCCATCAGCCGGGAGGTGGCGCAGCTGCTCGGCGGCGCGATCACGGTGAGCAGCAGGCTCGGCGAGGGCAGCAGCTTCTCGCTCCTGCTGCCGCTCGAGGGCCCCGGCCGCCCCGGGCGCCCCCGCCCGGCCGGGGCGCGGGCGACGGAGGGCGGCAGGGACCTCCCGCGCTCCGCCGAGCTTCCGCTGGCCGGCCGGGTGGCGCTGATCGTGGACGACGACGAGCGCAACGTGTTCGCGCTCACCGCGATCCTGGAGCGCGAGGGCATGCGGGTGCTGCAGGCGGACAACGGCGCCTCCGGCCTCGAACTCCTCGCCGCCGACGACGAGGTGGACGTCGTCATCATGGACGTGATGATGCCCGGCATGGACGGTCTCGCCGCGACCGAGGCGATCAGGGAGATGCCCAGATTCGCGTCCGTCCCGGTCATCGCGGTCACCGCCAAGGCGATGCCGGGGGACCGGGCGAGGACGCTGGCCGTCGGCGCGAGCGACTACCTCACCAAGCCCGTCGACGCGGACGAGCTGATCGTCAGAATCCGCCAGTGGCTCGAGACCGGGCCGCCGCGCCGGGCGCTGTGAGGACGGCGCTCCACCGACGCGTCGGGCGATCGCGGTGCGCACGGACGCGCACGACGGACCGTACGGCGGCGCGCGGCGGCGCCGCAGGCCTCAGGAGACGCGTACGACCACCAGCGACGTGTCGTCGTCCGTGTCCCCGGTGACCATGGTCAGCAGCTGGTCCGCCTGTTCGTCGATCCCACCGGCGGTCAGCCGCTCGGCGGCGCGGCGCAGCACGGTCAGCGACTCGTCCAGTCCCGCGTGCCGCCGCTCGACGAGGCCGTCGGTGTAGAGCAGCAGTGTGTCCCCGGGCCGCAGCTGCGTCAGGGTCTGCGAGTAGACCGCGTTGGGCAGGGCGCCCAGCAGGATGCTGCGCGGCGGCTCCAGCAGCCGCGCCCGCCCCTCGCGCAGCAGCAGTGGCGGCAGATGGCCCGCGCTCGCCCAGCACAGGGAGCGGTCCTGCGGGTCGTAGACGCCGCACAGCGCGGTCGCCGTCGGGTTTCCATGGGTGTGCAGCGTGAGGTCGTTCAGCCAGGCCATGAGCCGGCTGGGGGAGTTGCCGGTGAAGGCCAGGCCGTGCAGCGCGTTGCGCAGGGAGACCATGCTGACGGCCGACTCGATGCCGTGGCCGGCGATGTCGCCGACCGCGAGCAGCACCCGCTGGTCCGGCAGCGGCAGCACGTCGTACCAGTCGCCTCCGACGCGGTACTCCTGCGCCGCCGGCCGGTACCGGGCCGCCACCTGGAGGCCGGGCAGCCCCTCCAGCGCCGGCACCTCGGGCACGATCGCCCGCTGGAGCTGGAGCACGACCTGGTGGCGCAGCGCCGCCTGCGTCTGCGCCACGGTCAGCTGGTCGAACGCGGCGGTGAGGGCGAGCTCGGTCCGATGCTGGGCGGAGACGTCCTGGTAGATGCCGGTGATGCCGGTGAGGACGCCGCCCGTGAGCAACGGCTCGGCCGCGATGCGCACATGGCGCATCCCGCCGTCGTCCCGCAGGGCGCGGACCACGGTGTGCGCGCCCACCCGGCGCTCGGCCAGGGCGGCGAGCAGGTCGTCCACATTGCCCGCCTCGTCGGGGTGGAGCCTGGGCGCGAGCTCTCGCAGCGGGACCGCTGGAGAGTCCGGCGGCAGCCCGAAGATCTTGTGCGCCTGGTCGGTCCACCGGGACTCGCCGCTGACCAGGTCGTCCTCGAAGGACGCCAGATTCTCCAGCCGTTCCAGGACCCGTACGACCGCGAGCCCCGAGTCGGTGGCCGCGTGCCACAGGACGACGCTGAGGCCGGGCCCCGCGGGCAGCACACGGACGTCGAGCAGGGGATCGGGGCCGGCGGGCTGCTGAGCCGCCGGGGGACGGGTCGCGGGGAGACGGGCCGCGTGCTGGGGCGCCGCCTCCGCGCGGGCGCGCTGCTCGAGCCGTACGAGATCGGCGTGCACTGCGGGGAACACCTGGGCCAGCGGGCGGCCCACGGGCCCGTGCACCCCGCCGGAGGAGTGCAGGGCCGCGGGGTTGAGGTGCTCGACGTGGAGGATGCCGGTCTCGGGGTCGGCGCGCAGCGCCATGGCCGGGTGGGCCAGCAGGTCGAGCAGCGGGCCGACCGGGGGCGGCCGGCCGCCCTGCGCGGGGGCGGCGTCGAGCATCCGCTCCGCGGTGTCCATCAGCCCGGTGAGCGTGCGGCGCACGGTGTCGTCCAGGTCGGCCGGGCTGGGCCAGACGACCAGGGCGAGGCCGGTGACCGTGCCCCGGTCGCGCAGCGGGAGCAGGGCCCGGGCGGCGTCGGGGGCGGGCCCCGGCAGCCGTTCGCCCGGAGGCGGCCCCTGCGGGAGCCAGTCGGGCGATCCCTTCGTCAGGGCCCGGTGGAGGGGGCCCGAGGCCTCCGGGGGCAGCCACCGCCAGTGGGACGCCTCCAGTCCGGAGACCCCGGCGTGCCCGGCCAGCTCCAGACAGTCGGTCGGCGTGCGCCGCCACATCCACAGCGCCTCGGCGCCGAGCGGCCGCAGCCCGCTCTCCAGCAGCGACTCGGTGACCTCGCCGAGGGTGCCGCCGGTCTCGGCCGCCGACTGCGTCCTGCGCGCCCGACGGGTCTCCGCGGGGGTCTGCGCGTCGGGTGCGGGCTCGTCCGGGGCGTGGGCCACGACCGCGCCGGACGCGGCGTTGACGATGTCGGCCGCCAGATCCTCCTCGGCGAGCCCGGTGGACGCGGCGAGCCGGGCCAGATGGTCCGCTGCGTCGGGAGGCGCTGTCGCCAGCTGTGCGACCAGCACTCCCGCGGCCAGGTCCATCAGATGCCGACGGGCGAGATCGCCGCGCAGGGCCGCGACTTCGGCGGTCAGGTCCGCGACGGCGGCGGAGAGCCCGTCCTGGTCGTCCCGTCCGCCGTGGTCGTCCCGTCCGTCATGGGCGTCCTGGTCGCCCTGGCCGTCCGGCGGTCCGTCGGACGGCGCCCGTTCGGGCATGGTCATGACTGCTCCCGAGTGAGGAGTCCCATCTTGAGGAGTCCATGCAAACGCGAACCGGATTCTACTCCCGCATATGCGGCATCGCGGACGCTGGCGATCGGAACGGACTACTCCGCCTGCCTGGCCGACGTGCGGGCAGACGGACGGGGGCGCAGACGCGACGTCGCATCCCTGTGGACGACTGAGCGCCCCGGCTCTTTCCCCTGCGCCTCTCCATTCGCCCCCGGCTGGATCGGCGGGATCGGCGGGATCGACAGGCTTGGACGGATCTGCTGGATCTGCCGGATCGGCTGGATCGCGGCGAATTCTCCTTGACTCTTCTGGGCGATGTGTATATCCGTGGCGGTGTGTATATCCGTGCTTTCTGGGAATACCCGCACGGAAACGCGCGTGCTCCGGATATGCAGTCCGGAACACGCGCGCATAAGGTTTTCGGTGGAACTCCCGTGCCGTCGGTGCTACCAGCGATACCAACGGCCCCTGCGTCCACCGCTGGCCGCAGGCCTGATGACGAACCCGAGCAGCCATACGACGAGCACGATGACCGCGATCCACCACAGTGCCTCGAGTGCGAATCCCGCGCCGAAAAGGATCAGGGCGAGAAGGAGAACGACGAGAAGGGGAACCATGATTACCAACCTCCACTTCGCCGTGTGCCCCAGGAATCCAGGGTCATGCATCGGGAGCGAGTAGATTTCTTTTCCCATTCCCGGCCCGTTCTTTTCCCGTCCCGGCCGGCTCGCTCCGGCGCATGCTCGCCCCCAGGCTCAATCGCACCTTTCGCGGGCGCCGTCCCGGGTCCTGCCCCTCGCCACAGGACGGTTGGGATGCCGCTTCAGATACTCGGCCTCCAGCTCCGTCATCCGGATGCTGTGCGCCACGAGCGCGTGCTGCGAGCCGTGCAGCAGCGTGTCGTGCCGGGTGCGGTGAATGGACTCCAGCTCCCGCAGCAGCTGCTGGTCGTCGAGGCCGGCCGGCTCCACGCCCGTGTGCGTCTCTTTGGCGTCGCTCATCGAAGGTCTCCGTCCTTGACTGGCACGCTTCCACTCTCGCCTCCCGGGGAACCAATGGCACGCCGAAGCCCTGCCCACGGCCCCCGACCGACCCAGCAAGGGAGACGACGTGGCCCCCTCGCCGCCGCGCCCTGACGACGGCGACTTCCCCGCCCGCAGCGCCCCGCTGTGCGGCCGGCTCGGCGAGCTGGACGCACAGGTGGCCCGGTGCCGGGCCTGCCCCCGGCTGGTGGCCTGGCGGGAAGAGGTCGCCGTCGTGAAGCGCGCCGCGTTCCAGGACTGGGAGTACTGGGGCAGGCCCGTCCCCGGATTCGGCCCGCCCGACGCGGCCCTCGCCGTGGTCGGGCTCGCCCCCGCCGCGCACGGAGGCAACCGGACCGGCCGGATGTTCACCGGCGACGCCTCGGGAGACCTGCTGTTCGCCGCGCTGCACGCCGTCGGCCTCGCCTCCCAGCCGGAGTCCGTCCACGTCGACGACGGCCTGATGCTGCACGGCGTACGCGTCACGGCCCCCGTCCACTGCGCGCCGCCGCAGAACAAGCCCACGCCGGCCGAGCGCGACGCCTGCCGGCCCTGGCTCGCGGCCGAGCTGGAGCTGCTCAGCCCCACTCTGCGGGCCGTGGTCGCCCTCGGGGCCTTCGGCTGGCAGGCGCTGCTGCCCGTGCTCGCGGACGCCGGCTGGGAACTCCCGCGTCCCCGGCCCGCGTTCGCGCACGGAGCGCACGTCACTCTGGCCGGCCGGGGCGCCCGCCGGGAGCTGCACCTCCTCGGCTGCTACCACCCGAGCCAGCGCAATGTCTCCACCGGCAAGGTGGCGCTCCCCAAGCTCGTCGACGTCTTCCGGCAGGCCGCCGCCCTCACCGGCCTGGACCGAGGGGGTCCTTCAGCCGGGGCAGCACCCGGTCCGGGGTGAGCGGCAGGTCCCGCAGCCGTACGCCCGAGGCGTGGTACATAGCGTTGGCGACGGCCGCCGCCGTGCCGACGATGCCGAGCTCCCCGATGCCCTTGCCGCCCACCGGGTTCAGGTGCGGGTCCTCCTCGTCGATCCAGTGCGCCTCGATCGCCGTGACGTCGGCGCAGGCGGGCACGTGGTACGAGGCCAGGTCGCACTCGGGGTAGTCGCCGAAGACTGCGTCCATAGCGCTCGTCTCCGTCAGCGCCATGCCGAGCCCCATAGTCATCGCGCCGACGAACTGGGAGCGCGCGGTGAGGGGGTTGAGGATCCGCCCGGCCGCGAAGACGCCCAGCAGACGGCGTACGCGTACCTCTCCGGTCGCCGTGTCGACCTGCACCTCGGCGAAGTGCGCGCCGAACGCGTGCTGCGCGTACGGGGACTCCCGGCGGCACTCCTCGTCCGTGTCCGCGTAGACGGTCACTCCCTCGGGCGGCACGGCGCCGCGCAGCTCCCGCAGCCGCTCCGCCAGCTCGACCGCCGCCTTGTGCACCGGCCAGCCCCACGAGGCCGTGCCCGCCGAGCCGCCCGCCACCGTGCCCTTGGGCAGATCGCTGCTGCCGATGTCGACGCGCACCGACTCCAGGGGCACGCCCAGCGCGTCGGCGGCGATCTGCGCCAGGACCGTACGGGCGCCGGTGCCGATGTCGGTGGCGTCGACCCGGATCAGACAGGTCCCGTCCCGGGCGGCGCGCGCGGTGGCCGCGCCCGGGGCGAGGAACACCGGATAGGTGGCCGCCGCCACCCCCGTGCCCAGCAGCAGATCGCCCTCGCGGCGGACGCCAGGACGCGGATCGCGCCCCTGCCAGCCGAAGCGCCGGGCGCCTTCCCGCAGGCAGTCGACGAGATGCCGGCTGCTGAAGGGCTTGCCGCTGTCGGGCTCGGTCTGCGGCTCGTTGCGCAGGCGCAGCTCCACGGGATCCACCCCGACGGCGACGGCGAGCTCGTCCATAGCCGACTCGAGCGCGTACATCCCCGACGCCTCGCCGGGCGCCCGCATCCAGGAGGGGGACGGCACGTCGAGCTTCGCCACCCGATGGCTCGTGCGGCTGTTCGGCGAGGTGTACATGACCCGAGCCGGGACGGCCGCCTGCTCGACGAACTCCCTGACCGTGGAGGTGTGCGTGACGATCTCGTGGGCCAGCGCCGTGACGACCCCGTCGGCGCCGGCGCCGATCCGTACGCGCTGCACCGTGGGCGGGCGGTGCCCGACGACCGCGGCCAGCTGGCGGCGCGGCAGCGCCAGTTTGACGGGGCGCCCGGTGTGCCGCGCCGCCATGGCGGCGAGCACGACCTGCGGACGCGGAGTGCCCTTCGCCCCGAAGCCGCCCCCGACGTGCTCGGAGACCACGGTGATCTCCTGCTTCGCGATCCCGAACAGCCCGGCGAGCACCTGCCGTACCGCCCCCGCGCCCTGGCTGGAGTCGTGCACCGTCAGACGGCCGTCGTGCCAGTGCGCGGTCGCGGCGTGCGGCTCCATGGGGTGGTTGTGCAGCGCGGGCGTCGTGTACGTCGCGTCGAGGCGGACGGCCGCGGCCGCGAAGGCCGCGTCGAAGTCGCCCCGCTCGCGGACGCCCGGGAATCCGCCGTTCGCCTTGTCGGGCGTATAGAGGCCGGGGTGGTCGGGCGTCAGCAGCACGTCGTGGTCGTCGCTCTCGTACTCCACCCTCAACACCTCGGCGGCCGCGCGGGCGCCCTCCAGGGTGTCGGCGACGACCAGCGCGACGTACCAGCCGCGGTGCGGGACGCGGTCGTCCTGCAGAAGCATGAGCGTCGCGTCGCCGGCAGCGTGCAGACGCGGCGCGTTGAGATGGCTGAGGACCGCGAGCACGCCGGGCAGCGCGAGCGCCTCGTCCGCGTGGACGGCGGCGACCCGGCCGCGCGCGACGGCGGCGGGCACGGGCCAGGCGTGGACGCAGCCGGGCGGCGTGTGCTCGGCCGCGTACCGGGCCGCGCCGGTGACCTTGTCCCGGCCCTCGCGCCGGACGACGGGCGTGCCCAGCGAGGCGGATGCGTGCGTCATGACGGGCCGGTCCGCACGGAGGGGGCGGTGAGCGAGGCGAGCACGCTGACGGCGAGGTTGCGGGCGAGCCGCACCTTGAAGCCGTTGTCGCGCAGCGGCTCCGCCGAGTCCAGTTCCGCGTCGGCCGCGCGGGCGTACGTCTCCTCGGTCGCGTCCGCCCCGAGCAGCGCCTGCTCGGCCGCCCGGGCGCGCCAGGGCCGGTGGGCGAGCCCGCCGAAGGCGAGAGCGGCGTGCCGCACGACGCCGTCCTCGACCTCCAGGACGGCGGCGACGGAGGCGAGAGCGAAGGCGTACGAGGTGCGGTCGCGGGCCTTGCGGTAGGCGGAGCGCCCGCCGGGGGACGGAGGCGGCAGCGTCACGCCGGTGATCAGCTCGCCCGGTCGCATCACGGTGTCCTGCTCGGGACGGTCTCCGGGCAGCCGGTGGAAGTCCGTGACGGGGACGGCGCGTTCGCCGTCGGGCCCGCGCAGCTCGACGACGGCGTCGAGGGCGGCCAGCGCCACCGCCATGTCCGAGGGGTGGGTGGCGACGCAGTGGGCGGAGTGGCCGAGCACGGCGAGATCCCGGTGGGCGCCCTCCCGCGCGGGGCATCCGGCGCCGGGCGTGCGCTTGTTGCACGGCTTGGAGACGTCCTGGAAGTACAGGCAGCGGGTGCGCTGGAGCAGGTTCCCCGCCGTGGTGGCGACGTTGCGGAGCTGTCCGGACGCGCCCGAGAGCAGCGCCTGGGACAGGACCGGGTACCGTGCGCGGACGGCCGCGTGCGCGGCGAGTTCGCTGTTGCGGACCGTAGCGCCGATGCGCAGCCCGCCGTCCGGCGTCTCGTCGACGGTGCGCAGCGGCAGCCCGGCGACGTCGACGAGCAGATGCGGAGCCGTGACGCCCAGCTTCATCAGGTCGACCAGATTGGTGCCCCCGGCGAGGAAGCAGGCGCCCGGATGCGCGGCCAGGGCGTCGATCGCCTCCTGTACGCCGGCGGGGCGCAGATAGCCGAACGGCTTCACGGCGTCACCTGCTCGACGACGTCCGCGATCGCGTCCACGATGTTGGGGTACGCGCCGCAGCGGCACAGATTGCCGCTCATCCGCTCGCGGATCTCCGCCGGCGAGAGGTCCGCGAGCCCGCGCGGCGGCTGCTGGCCGGGGGTGACGAGGGACGGGTGCCCGTCCGACGCCTCGGCCAGCACGCCGACGGCCGAGCAGAGCTGGCCGGGCGTGCAGTAGCCGCACTGGAGGGCGTCGCGGGCCAGGAACGCCTCCTGCAGGGGGTGCAGGCTCACCCCGCGGGCCAGGCCCTCGACGGTGGTGATGTGCGCGCCGTCGTGGGCCACGGCGAGCAGCAGACAGCTGTTGACGCGCTGCCCGTCGACGAGCACGGTGCACGCGCCGCACTGACCGTGGTCGCACCCCTTCTTCGCGCCCGTCAGGTCCAGATGCTCGCGCAGGGCGTCCAGGACGGTGGTGCGGTGGTCCAGCGTCAGGGTGTGGGCGGCGCCGTTGACGTGCAGCGTGAGGACGGAGCTGTGCGCCCCGGCGGGCGCCGGGGCGGCGGGCCCGCTGTCCGGCCTGCTGGCTGGCTCCACTGCGTCGTACCTCGGTTCCGATCGGCCGTATGGGTGGGGTTGATCGTTTTTGCTCTCCACCCTTCTTACCAAGCCGGGGCCGCGTCTCGCGGTTCTTACTGGGCCGTGCGGGGCTGGAGGCCGATGTTTCACGCGCCCGGGATCGGTGAGGCGCTCGGTAGGCGACCGCGACGAGGGAGGAACAGTGACCGACCAACAGCCCGAGCGCCGAGACGAAGCGGACCCCGTGCCCAGGGACATGCCCGATCAGCAGGCGGCGGACGAAGGAGACCGGCTGGACGCCGACCCGGAAGGTGCGGACGAGGGCGCGTCCGACGGCGGCGGGGAGCTGCCCGACGTGGACGAGGCGGGCGCCGGGCCCCGAGGCGCGGCGCGCGGCGGCGGCGTGCACCCCGAACAGCCGGTGCCGGACGAGTCGTCCGGCTGACCCGCACTAGGGCCCTGGGGCGACGCGCCTTCGCGTCGTGCCATGGCGTTCGCCGCCCGCCCCAGGGCCCTATAGGCGCGCTACAGGCGGCGCTCGGTGGCCGCCTCGGTGCTCGGGGCCGAGGCGGCCAGCGAGAAGGTGTGCCCGGCGGGGTCGGAGTAGAGGCGCACATCGAGCGGCCCGCCGTTGTCCTTGGTGTCCAGCGGGCGCGCGCCGAGGCCGATCGCCTCCCGCTCCGCCTCGTCCATGTCACCCGGCGAGACGAGGATCCGCAGGTGAGCCTGCTGGGAGTCGTCAGGGCGCGGCCAGCTGGGCGGCGCGTGCCCGCGGTCCCTGTGCACGGCGAGCCGCGCCCCGTCGTTGCCGAGGATCTCGATGAAGTCGGGGTCCGCCCCGGGCTGGGTCTCGGCGTCGAGCAGGGTGGCGTAGAACTCCGCGAGCGCCATGGGCTCGGCACAGTCCAGGATCAGCACGCTCGTCTTGGCGACGGCCATAGAGGTCTCCTTCCATCGAGGGGCGGGTTCCCCGCCGAACGCGTCCCTAACAGCGGTGCTGTGTGCCGTTAACGGCCCTACTGTGCACGGAGATTGACACAGCGTTACCGATGTGACCGCTTTCACGTTCCTTTGGCCTACGAATGACGGAACGTAGTGAAACCTCTAGGTCGTTCAGTGCGTACTGACACGTGTGCGGCTTAGACGCCCTTTGGGGCACCGAAGGAGAACCATGCGAGCGTTCATGCTGAACTACGCACTTCCGGCGGAGAGTTCGCCGGAAACCATTCCGTACAGTTATGACTCCGCCCAGCAGTTGAACGTGCTGCCCGACGGCCGCCCCGCGATCTCGGACCGGGCGGTGCTCCTGGCGACGGGCACCACGACCTCGACCGCCGGCTCGCAGACGCACTTCGACGACTGAAGAACCGGCGCGACGATGACTGTGCTGATCCTGACCTGTCAGCAGGATGTGACGACCGACATGGTGGTCGCCAAGCTGCACGAACGCGGTGTCCCGCTGGTGCGCTTCGACCCCGCCGACCTTCCCGGCGAGGCCGCCATGTCGGCTGAGTACGTCAGTGGGGACTTCCATGGCTTTCTGAAGTCGGAAGGGCGCATGGTGAGCATGAGCGGTCTGCGCTCCGTCTGGGTGCGCAGACCCGGCGAGCCGGCGGCGAACGCTCCCGAGCCCTCGGAGTGGCTCACCGCCGAGTCCAGCCAGGCGCTGTACGGAATGCTGTATTCCACTACGGCGCGCTGGATGAACCACCCCTGTGTGTCCGCTCAGGCGCGCTGCAAGCCATGGCAGCTGCGGCTGGCTCACCGTAGCGGCTTCGCCGTGCCGCCGACCCTCATCACCACGTTCCCGCGGGTGGCGCGCCAGTTCGCGGCGCAGTACCGGGACATCGTGGTGAAGTCGGCCTCCGGGCCGCCCACCAGCGATCCCCCGATCGCGCTGCCCACCACCCGGATCGGCCCGGACACGGACTTCTCCGACGTCGCGGCCGGTCCCACGATCCTTCAGCGGTTTATCGCCAAGCGGGCCGACATCAGACTGACCTGCGTCGGCGGGCGGCTGTTCGCCGCGCGGAAGGAGGCCGACTCGGACCAGGTGGACGGGCGGTACGGCACAGACGGTCAGATGTGGGAGCCCACGCAGACCCCCGAGCGGGTGGCCCAGGCCGTCCGCGAGTACATGGGCCTCGCCGGACTCGCCTATGGCGCGTTCGACTTCGCCGAGGACGAGGAGGGGGTCTGGTGGTTCCTGGAGTGCAACCAGGGCGGCCAGTTCGGCTTCATCGAGCTGGAGACCGGCCAGCCGATCGCTGAGGCGGTCGCGTCCTGGCTGGCCTCGACGGGAGCCTAGGAAGCGCGTTGCTCCCGGCGAGGCGGGGCCGGCCGCGATGGCAGGGCGCGGCCGGCCCCTTCATGCCCAGTCCAGGTCCCCGGTCCAGGTCCCCGGTGGTCGAGCGTCCGGACGACCTCGATGCCGCCCAGCACGCCCAGACAGCCGTCGAACGCCCCGGCCGTGGCCACGCTGTCGATATGGGAGCCGGTCAGCACCGGGCGGGCGGCGGGGTCCGTGCCCTCGCGGCGCCCATAGACGTTGCCCATCCGGTCGACGCGGACGGTCAGGCCCGCCTCCTCCATCCAGGAGACGACCAGGCGCCGCCCGGCCGCGTCGGCGTCGGTGAGCGCCAGCCGGTTCACTCCGCGCAGCCCGGTGCGCTCGTCGTCGTACGCGCCGACCTCGGCGAGAGCCATCAGGGACCGCCACAGGCGGTCTCCGTCGACGGTGACCAGACCGGTCATCACAAGCCCTTCCGGATGCGCGGGTCGGCGTCCGCGCGGTGCGAGGCGGCGTCCGCGAGGTGCGGGTTGGCGTCCGTGCCCTCGGTGCTCAGCAGCACCAGAGCGGCGTCGGGCGCGAGGGCAAGGGCGCGGCGGCGGCCGTCCGCGCCGTCGCCCGTGTGGGCCGCGCGGACGCCGGCCAGCGAGGCCGCGCCGCACGGGCCGGAGCCGACGCCGAGCGCGGCGAGATCCTGCGCCGCGCGGGCGCTGTCCGCGTCCGTGACCGCTATGGCCGCGTCGAGGCCGTCGCGCAGGAGGGGCCAGGCGATGCTGGAGGGCGTGCCGCAGTTCAGGCCCGCCATAGCGGTCACGCCGGTGTCCACGCTCAGCGGGCTGCCGTGGACCAGGCTCTGCAGCACACAGGCCGCCGCATCGGGCTCGACGGCCAGCAGGGCGGGGGAGCGGGCGCCGGGGCGGCTGCGGTAGTGGGCGACGGCGGCCTGGGCGAGCGAGCCCACGCCCACCGGGACGGCGAGGAGACCGGGCGACTCGGCGTCGGCGGCGGCGAGTTGGGCGTCGATCTCGGCGAACAGCGTCGAGTAGCCCTCGACGATCCAGCCGGGGATCCGCTCGTAGCCCTCCCACGCGGTGTCCTGGACGAGCACCGAGTCCGGCGCGGAGGCCGCCAAGTCCGCGGCCTGGCACACCGCTTCGTCGTACGGGCCGTCGACCTGGGTGACCTGGGCGTCCTCGGCGGCTATAGCGGCCGCGGCGGCCGGATGGACGCCCTGCGGCACGAAGACATGGGCCCGCTGGCCGAGCAGCCGCGCCGTACGGGCCACGGCGCGGCCGTGGTTGCCGTCGGTGGCCGTGACCAGGGTGACCGGCCGGGCCGAGGTCTCCTCCAGGACCCGGTGGATCGCCCAGGACGCGCCCAGGGTCTTGAACGCGGGCAGTCCCAGCCGCGACGACTCGTCCTTGACGAAGACCCGGCCGACGCCCAGCTCGGCGGCGAGGTCCGGGAGCTCGGTCAGCGGCGTGGGCGCGTAGCCGGGCAGGGAGGCGTGGAAGGCGCGCACCGCGGAGGGGGCGGGCACGCTGCGGAGCGTACGGGCGGCGGTCCGCGCGTACCAGGACAGGGGGCGAGGAGAGGAGGGCTCAGACACAGGACCAGAGTGCGGCCGGCCCTACCCATCGGTCCAGCGAATGTCTCCGACCTATATTCATCGGGAGAACCGAACGATCTGCGGAGGCGAGCCCACGATGTTCGATCTGCACCGGCTGCGGCTGCTGCGCGAGCTCAAGCACCGCGGCACCCTCGCCGCGGTCGCCGCCGCCCTGTCCTACAGCCCCTCGTCCGTCTCCCAGCAGCTCTCCCTGCTGGAGTCGGAGGTCGGGGTGCCGCTGCTGGAGCCGGTGGGACGGCGGGTACGGCTCACCCCGCAGGCCGAGATCCTCGTCGCGCACACCGAAGCGGTCCTCGAACGCCTCGAGCGCGCCGAGGCGGACATCGCGACCTCCCTCGCCGACCTCGCCGGCACCCTGCGCGTCGCGTCCTTCCAGACGGCCGCCCTCGCCCTGGTGCCGACCGCGCTGACGCTGCTGCGCGAGGCCCACCCCCGGCTGCGGGTCCATGTCACCCAGACCGAGCCGGAGAAGTCGATTCCGGCGCTGCTCGCCCGCGACTTCGACCTCGTCGTCGCCGAGGAGTACCCCGGCAGCCCGGACGCCCGCCCGGCGGAGCTGGAGCAGGAGGACCTGTGCGACGACCCGCTGCGGCTGGCCCGTCCGCGGGGCGTCGAGGGAGCGGGCCCGGCGGGGGCGCGGGAGGCGCTGCGCGAACTGGCCGGTCATCCATGGGTGATGGAGCCCGAGGGCACGACGGCCCGGCACTGGGCGATGACCCTGTGCCGCACCGCGGGGTTCGAGCCCGACGTACGGTACGAGTCCACGGACCTGCTGCTGCATCTGCGTCTTGTGGAGCAGGGGCATGCCGCCGCGCTCCTGCCCGACCTCGTATGGAGCGGCGGTCGGCCGACGGTGGCGCTGCGGCCGCTGCCGCGAGGGCAGGGGACGCGCCGGGTGTTCACGGCGGTCCGACGGGGCCGTAGCCGGCATCCCGCCATCCAGGCCTGCCGGCGTGCGCTGCGCGAGGCGGCCGGCAAAGGGGTGTGACGGTCGCCCTGGCCCTCCCTGGCCTTCAGGTCGAGGCTCGCGGCCCATGGTTCGCGACGGGCGACAAGCGACTGGCGCCGAGCAACGGGCAACTGGCAAGGGGCCGCCGGCGACTAGCGGCGGAGCGCGAGGTGCGCTCGTCTGCGGTGAACGTCCGTGTCCGCTATGAGCGCCTCGGTGATCAGTCGGACGCCCCGGGCCAGTCGGTTGAGCTGGTCGAGCTCGATCAGGTACAGCCGGATCGTCGACTCGATGATCGTCTCGGAGACGCCCAGCGTGGGCAGTTCCGCCCGGCTGGTCTGCAGCAGGGTCCGTACCGCCCGCATCTCCTGCTGCAGCTGATGCTGCGCGTGGCGGGCGAGAAGGATGTGGTGACGGGTGAGCGTCGAGTATCCGGCGTAGCGGGCCGGAAGGAGGTCTCGAAGCCAGCGGGCGGCGCTGCGCTCCCAGTCGTGGGTGCCGGGCGTCTTGACCTGGCACGGCCAGTCCGGACTCGTCGTCGCGGAGGAAAGGGACATCGTCGTCGCTTCCGGAGGTGATGAGGGTGGCTTTCGTGGGGGGAGTTTCCGGCGGCCCCGGCCCAGGGGTTGACCGGGGCCGCCGTGGGTGGGCGCTCCGCCAGGGAGCGGAACGCCCGGACAGGACACCGCCGGCTGGCGCGAGGAGGGAGCGTCACCCTTTGGTGTCCGGTTCTTTGTGGCCCTTGCGTCGGAATCCGAACGCCGTCCTGCCCCCCCACAGGGCAGGAACGGCGTGGCCACGTCACGCAGTAAATATATATACCGTCGAGTAAGCAAGGGTATGAAAAATTTCATGCGGTACTTGTGATGAATGGTCCGTGATCGTGACCGTTGTTCGGGGTCAGTCCTCGAGGAAGAAGTTGTGCTGGTCTGCGGCCTGCTCATAGCCCTCGAGCCGTACCTGCGTACGCTCCGGGTCGGCGTCGGCCATGGCCTGGAGCACCGCCGCGGACAGGACTCCGGGCGCCGCGTACGAGTCGAAGACCAGCCGTGAGCCGGTGGGGGCGGTCAGCGTCACGTCCGCCTCGTCCACCAGCGGCCCCAGCGTCAGATCGGTGATCAGCGCGACCCGCAGCCCGGCCCTGCGGGCGGCCCGCATCGCCGCGAGGGTCTCGTTCGCGTGCCGGGGCATCGCGAACGCCAGCACCCACGTCCCGCCCGCCTCCCGCGACTGGAGCAGCGCGTCGTAGGCCACGCTGCCGCCGCGGGTGACCAGCCGGACGTCGGGGTGGATGCGTCTGGCCGCGTAGGCGAAGTACTCCGCGAGCGACACGGAGATCCGCAGGCCCAGGATCGTCAGCGGCGTCGAGCGGGCCAGCTCGCGGCCGAGGTCGAGCACGTGGTGGGGGTCCGCGACGACCCGGCGCAGGCTCTCCAGATTCTCGATCTCGGCGTCGACGGCCGCCTGGAGCTCGTTGCGGCGGATCTCCTCGCGGGTGTCCGGGGTCCCGGCGACCGAGCTGAGCGCGATGGGCTGCAAGGCCTCCCGCAGCGCGGGGAATCCGCTGAAGCCCAGGGAGGTGGCGAACCGCGTCACCGACGGCTGGCTGACGCCCACGCGCTCCGCCAGATCCGTGATCGACAAGAACGCGGCCTCGGTCAGATGGTCGACCATGTACTGGGCGATGCGACGCTGCGCGGGGGACAGCCGGTGACCGCCGAACAGGGCGAGAACCCTGTCGGTGGGGGCCGGCTCCGTGTCCGAAGACTGGTTTCCCGGCGTGATCGCAGACGCCTGTGCGCGTGCCTGCTGCCCTGATGGCACCGGTGTGCCTCCTTCTCGTCCCACTCGTGCTCAACATAGCTCACTCACTGTTGCCACAAGGTGGCCGCTGCGTTCGTGAGCGGCGTCCGGGCGGGCCAGTGGGCGGTTGTCCACGGCCTCGGCGGGCCGGGCGCCGACCAGGGCGACTCCTTGGGGGAGCGGGCGGCCAGCCGCGGGGTGCCTGACTGCCCGGGGCGCGGCGGTCGAGTCGCGGGAACGGATCATACTTCGCGATCGAGAACAGTCTGCCAGGATCGAGCGCGGCTCGGCGGATGCGGGGCGGCGGCGGGGCGTGCCGGGGTAGAGGGGGTGCCTTCCGCCGGTCC
Source organism: Streptomyces sp. NPDC051907 (assembly GCF_040681075.1). Classification (NCBI taxonomy): domain Bacteria; kingdom Bacillati; phylum Actinomycetota; class Actinomycetes; order Kitasatosporales; family Streptomycetaceae; genus Streptomyces; species Streptomyces sp. NPDC051907. Next base: position 85,715 of record NZ_JBFAYB010000024.1, read on the forward strand.
CGTACGGCGTGGTGCTCGTACGTGGATGTGGACTCGTTGGGCTGTGCCGGCTGGTCGACCGTCGTGCATGCGGAAGGCCGTCGGCGCCTCGAAGGCGGTCGGGAGCAGGTGTGCGACACAGGTGGTTCGCTTCGCCAACGCACATGATCTGTTCCGGGGTGCTCTACCCGTCGGGCTGAAGGCACCCGTCGCCCATGCCGAGGGCGCTCGCGCCGCCGTAGCCGGGCGCGCCTGACGTGTCCGACGCGCCGAAGAGGTCGAACGGGCGGAACGGGTCGATCGGGCTGAAGGGATCGACCGGGTCGAGAGAACCGGGCGCGGGCGCCTCTGCCCGCTGCCGGGGCTCGACCGGCTCGGGGGACTCGTCGTCGCGGCGGCCCTGGAGACGGGCGGCGCGTTCGCGGATGTCCGGCAGGAGGGCGTGGAGCGCGGTTCCGGGGCACCAGGTCCAGGTGGCGTCGCGGTGCCCGGAGATCGTACGGAAGACGTGCCTGCTGCCTTCTGGGTACCGGCTGTGGTCGTTGGTGGAGACCAGGACCGTGCTTGCGCGTGGGTCGACTCCGTACAGGCCGAGCTTCCACGCGGCGAGCCGGGCTATCGCCTCCAGCATGGGCGCGGGCACGGTCGTGCCGGACCCGTAGCTGCCGATCGCGGCTATGCCGACCGTGCCCACGTTGAAGCCCTGGGTGTGGGCGCCGACGACGGGGTTGGCCACGCCCCCGGCCCGGCCCTCGTAGATGGTGCCGTTCCGGTCGACGAGGAAGTTGTAGCCGACGTCGTCCCACTCCCGGTTCGCGACGTGGTCGTGCGAGAGGTTGCGGATGAGCTCCGGTACGTCCTTTGGGGTGTAGTCGTTGCCGCTGTTGGTGTGGTGGATGAAGACGGCCTTGACCGCGCTCGCCGTCAGCTCGGGCGGGTGGCGGCGCCGCGAGATCGGACGCCAGGCCGAGCGCGGCACCACGGCCGGCCGGGCGGCGGTCCATCGCCCGGCGGGCTCGGCGTGCGGAGGCG